>NZ_DIEJ01000314.1:0-20732 GCF_002418565.1 Achromobacter sp. UBA5777
CCCGTGCAGGGCCGGGCCGAAGCCGGCCAGCACGAAGCCGGCCGCGGCCCACGCCGCGTTTCGCAAGGTTGCGATGGCAGCCATGGATCGTTACGCAGACTTCTTGGGATGCACGATCATCTGACCGGACATTTCCATGTGCAGCGCGTGGCAGAACCACTGGCAGTAGTACCAGTAGATGCCGGGGCGATCCGCCTTGAACGTGATGGACGACGTGGCCTGCGGTCCGATTTCCATGGCGATGCCGTGGCCTTCGAGGGTGAAACCGTGCGTCAGGTCTTCGATCACTTCCATGTTGGTCACGAAAACGGTGACCTCGTCGCCCTGGTTCACCTCGAACTGCTTCAAGCTGAACATCGGCGCGACCGCCATCATGTACACGCGGACCTTGTTGCCGTCGCGCACGACCCTGGCCGCGTCTTCCAGCGACACGCCGTCCTTCTTGGCGATCTGGCGGGCGTCTTCCCACATGGGGTCGTCGCGCTTCCACACGCTGATCGGGTTGATCTTGGAACGGTGCACCAGGCACATGTCGTGCGGCTCGGCAAAGCTGGGGCCGTCATGCACAAGCTTCATCTCGTCGCCGGAAATGTCGATGAGCTGGTCGTTTTCGGGCTTGAGCGGACCCACGTTCAGGAAGCGGTCTTTCGAGAACTTGTTCAGCGACACCAGCCACTTGCCGTCGGCTTCCTTGGTTTCGCCCATGGTCGAGTGGTTGTGGCCCGGCTGGTAGTGCACGTCCAGCTTCTGGAGGATCGGGTCAACCTTTTCGCCCTTGTACGCGCGCTTGGCCTTGTCGATGTTCCACTTGACCATCTGGCTGTCGATGAACAGCGTGGTGTAGGCGTTGCCGCGGCCGTCGAACGCGGTGTGCAGCGGGCCCAGACCCAACTGCGGTTCGGCCACGACGCAGTCGCGCGGCTTGATCTTGTCGGCGAACAGGTCGTCCAGCTTGCGCACGTCGATCACGGTGACCGTGGGCGAGAGCTTGCCGTTCAGCATGAGGTGGATGCCGTCGGGCGCGGCATTGCAGCCGTGGGGCGAGTTCGGCACCGGGATGTAGCGCGTGTACTTGGAGCCGTGGCGGCCGTCGACCACCGGCACGCCGCCCATCGTCTTGAAGTCGCCGTCCTTGACCGCCTTCTCGATGCGCTTGAGGTCGAAGACCACGACCCAGTCCTGCTCGTTGGCGGACATTTCCTCGACGGTGACGCCTTTCTCGGAGTTGTAGCAGGTGGCGAACGAATACTTGCCCTGGTAGTCGGCGTCGCCGTTGTCCAGGTTGCCGTCGACCAGCACCTGCCACGCGACCTTCATGGTGTCGCCATCAATGGCCGAATACACCGAGAAGAAGTTCTTCTTGGGATCGTCCAGCACCTTGCCGTCGTTGGGCAGCGGGATGATGTGCTCGCCGTTGGCAAACACGTAGCCGGTGCGCGGGTAGCGCTGCGGACGCAGGCCGTGCACGCCCGACACGTTGGGCAGTTCAACGATCTTGTCCGTCTTCATCACGTCCAGGCGGATACGGGCCACGCGGTTGTTGGCCTTGTCGTTGATGAAGAGGTAGCGGCCGTCGTAGGTCTGGTCGGTGAACGACAGGTGGGGGTGGTGGGCGTCGCCGTTGGGGAACACGCCGCCCTTGTCCTTCAGGTACTCGCGGGTTTCAGGCGTGAGGCCTTCCGTCAGCACCTTGCGGCTTTCGTTGGTGCGGCCCCAGCCGGTGGCGCTGCAATGGTTGAACACGGGGATACGCACGAGTTCGCGCATGGACGGCAGGCCCAGCACGCGGACTTCGCCGGACTGGCCGCTCGAGTTGAACGCATAGTATTCGTCGAGCTCGCCCGGCGCGACATGCCCGAGCACAGCGCCGTTGCCTGACTTGGCGTCCTTGCCGTGTGCGGTGGACATCTGCGCCCCGGCAACGAGGCCGGCCGCGCCGGTAATGGCTGCGGTGCCCAGGAAGCTTCGGCGGGTGAGGCCGGCTTTTTCGGGGGTCTTGTCGGACATGGATAACTCCTAGGTAGGGACGGCGCAGTGCGCCGCGGTACGAAAACCGTGTTTCACGATTCCCGGTTGGGGCGATTCGCCGAGTTGGGGGTCGGCATGCGGTGCAGAACGACTTCCTGCACCGACGGCTCAGGGGGCGGAGCCGGGCGCCGCTCACGCTTTGCCTGTTTCTGGATCAGGTGAGGGCACTTCTGTTTGTGGTGGTAAAGCATTTGGCAGTGCAGGCACTGGATGCACTCGTTCGGGTTGATTTCGCCGGAAGGGTCGATCGCCTGGACGGGGCATTCGATGTTGCAGCGCTGACAGGGATTGCCGCAGTCGCGGTAGCGCTTGAGCCAATTGAAGATGCGCAGGCGGGCGGGGATGGCCAGCGCGGCGCCCAACGGGCACAGATAGCGGCAGAAGAAGCGCTCGATGAAAAGACCCGCGGCCAGCAGCGCCACGGCGAACAGCACGAAGGGCCAGTGGCGCACGAAGTGCAGGATGATCGCGGTCTTGAAGGGTTCGACTTCGGCCAGTTGTTCGGCGACCGCCAAGTCGTACAGCGAGAAGCCGAAGAGCAGCAGGAAGATCACGTACTTGAACGTGGACAACCGCTGCGCCACGCCGTGGCGGATCTTGAGCTGGCGCACGCCAAGCCGCCGGGCGATGCGGTTGGTCAGTTCCTGCAGCGCGCCGAACGGGCACAGCCAGCCGCAGAACGCGCCGCGGTTCCAGAAGACCATGGAGATGGCGGTGGCGCACCACAGGATGAACACCAGCGGGTCCATCAGGAAGTATTCCCAACGGAAGTCGGTGCGCAGGGCCGAGAAGAACGTCAGCACGTTCACGATGGACAACTGCGCCTGCCCGTACCAGCCGATCCAGAACAGCGCGAAGGACAGGAACGCGAGGCGCAGGCGGTCGT
Source organism: Achromobacter sp. UBA5777 (assembly GCF_002418565.1). Taxonomy (NCBI): domain Bacteria; kingdom Pseudomonadati; phylum Pseudomonadota; class Betaproteobacteria; order Burkholderiales; family Alcaligenaceae; genus Achromobacter; species Achromobacter sp. UBA5777. Next base: position 2,915 of record NZ_DIEJ01000314.1, read on the forward strand.
GCAGCAACGGGCGCGAGGTGAGCTGGTCCTGGAAGAAGAAGATGCCGACCAGTACCGTCAGCGCCACGGTCAGGATGGCGATCTGGCCGGCCTTGCCCTGCCAGATTTGCTTCCACAGCGCGGGCGGAGCGGATTCGACGTCGGCTGAGGGCGCGGGTGCGTTGGTGGCTTGGCTTGCGGGGGGGGCGGGTGCAGGCGCGACGGCGCGGGTATAGGCCGTGGGCAGGTCATACGGCAGATCGAACGTGACGAACGCCTTGTCCGACACGCTGAGCACGCGCTGCACCATCAGTTGCAGCCGCCACGGTTTGACTGGGTCGAGCGAGGCGTCCTCGGGCACGACGAAGAGGGCGACTTCGCGCAGCGCGGGCGCGCCCTTGGCGTTGACGTCGGCCAGCCGCTGGTGGTTGCGGTCGCGGAACCGGAAGGCGCTTTCGTCCTGGATGACCTCGATGCGGTCGAAGATGCCGCCGCGCACGTAGCCCGAACCCTTGAATGAATAGAGACCGTTGCCGGCGACCAGCACGGCCTGCTGGCCGGGCTTGAGGCGTTCTTTCAGGCGCTGCCAGCCGATGTCGCCCAGCAGGCTGCGGCCGATGGACGGTGCGCTGACCAGTGCGGCGTACAGGTCGATGAAGGTGTCGTCGGGGCCGCCTTCGCCGTGTTCGGCGGCGTCCTTGCGGCCGGACCGCAGAAACGCCTGGTTGACGTCGTCGGGCGTCAGGCGCAGGTTCTTCACGGCGCCGGCGTCGAGCAGTTCCTGCCAAGTCTGCACGGTGTCTTTGCTTTCGTCGATGACGCGGGTCGCCGCTGGTTGCGCGGTCTGGCGCGGCGCGCCCGACTTGTCGATGCCGTGGGCGCGCGCCACCGCAATGGCGGACCGCGTGATCGTGTCGCCGATCACCATCAGCGTGACCGTGGCGCCGCTGACGATATCGACGGGCGGCGGTGCGCCGTGACGGGGCGGGGCGTCGACGAAGTTCAGGCCGACATAGCCCTGGATGAAGTGATCGACCTTGGCTTGCGGGATGCCGATCAGCACGATGGGCTCGTGGTGCTCGACCAGCTTTGCGCCCATGATGCGACCGCTGTCGGAAAGCCCCACCAGCACGTCGATGGGTTTGCTGGAGTAGCCGCGGGTGTTGACGACGTCGGTGGTCAGGTAGACAAGGCCCAGCGGCTTGTTGCCCGCAAACACGCGGGCAATTGCGGGCTTGCCTTCGACGGGACCGGTGCGGTCGGCGCCGGGAAATACCTCTGTGATGGGTGTGCTGGCCAGGAAGTCAGGCAGGCGCTGCGCCTGCGCGGTTTGCGCCAGAAACAGACAGGAAAGCCATAAAACAATGAACGCGGCCTGAATGTATTTTGTGAACCGGTGGGGTACTTCGGTACTGCCGCGCATGCTGAACTCTGTTCGTCGTGTTTGCTTACGGGCATCCTACGAACATGCACCCAGGACCGGATTGCGGTTTGTCAATCTGCCAGAGTCGAAGGCCTAATAGCCCTACGAAATGTAGGGGAAGTTCCTGAGTTTTGAGGGGTATCCGCAGGGGGTGTTGATGGATGTCAAGAGTGCGAGGGGAAGGCAGTCCTACACTGATCCGCGGCGGCAACGGCGTCTGCATCTGGCTGGCGTACGTGCATCGACCGCTGTGTCATCGGAGAATTTCATGCTGGCAAAAGCCACCCTCGCCATCCTTCTTTCCGCCTCCAGCCTGCCCGTGCTGGCCGCGCAATGTGAAACCACCGTCGAAAGCAACGACGCCATGCAGTTCAACGTCAAGGAAATCGTGGTCGACAAGAGCTGCAAGGAATTCACGGTAAACCTGAAGCATGTCGGCAAGATGGCCAAGGTCGCGATGGGCCACAACTGGGTCCTCACCAAGGAAGCCGACAAGCAGGGCGTCGCCACGGACGGCATGGGCGCCGGGCTGGCACAGGACTACGTCAAGGCGGGCGACACCCGCGTCATCGCCCACACCAAGGTCATCGGCGGCGGCGAATCCGACTCCGTCAAGATCGACGTCTCCAAGCTCGCCGCTGGCGAAAACTACGCATTCTTCTGCTCCTTCCCCGGCCACTGGGCCATGATGAAGGGCACGCTCAAAGTCGGCGGCTGATGCCCCGACGGGTCTGTTGAGACAAGCAAGAGCCGGCCGGGGGGCCGGCTTTTTCATGCCCGCAACGTCTGCAGCGCGGCGCGCGCAAACCGGGACGCACGGCCCGTTTCAGGCGCTTGCAAGCCTTAGTCCATACGGCCCAAAGCCTCTGTCCATCAGGCTTACGGAGGGGATGCGTCACCGGCATGTCATGGATTTTCCATGTACGATTACCGGTCGTGTAACTTCTGGAGCTCCTGATGGAGTGGCTGCTGGACCCCGCTGCGTGGGTCGGCTTGCTTACCCTGGTCGTCCTTGAGATCGTCCTGGGCATTGATAACCTGATTTTCATCGCCATCCTGGCGGACAAGCTGCCGCCCGCGCAGCGCGATCGCGCGCGCATCATGGGCCTGAGCCTCGCGCTGATCATGCGCCTGGGCCTGTTGTCCGTCATGTCATGGCTGGTCACGCTGACTACCCCCCTGTTCAATATCGGTCCGCTATCGCCCTCGGGGCGCGACCTGATCCTGATGGTGGGCGGCCTGTTTCTGCTGTTCAAAGGCACCATGGAACTGCACGAGCGCCTGGAAGGCAGCATGCACACCGGCTCGTCCGGCCCGCGCGTCTATGCCAGCTTCTGGGTGATCGTCACGCAGATCGTGGTGCTGGATGCGGTGTTCTCGCTGGACTCGGTCATTACCGCCGTCGGCATGGTGGATCACCTGGCCATCATGATGATCGCGGTCATCATTGCCATCGGCATCATGCTGATCGCGTCCAAGCCGCTGACGCGCTTCGTCAACGCCCACCCGACGGTGGTGGTGCTGTGTCTGGGCTTCTTGCTGATGATCGGCTTTTCGCTGCTGGCCGAAGCCTTCGGCTTCAAGGTGCCCAAGGGCTATCTGTACGCTGCCATCGGCTTCTCCGTCGCCATCGAAGCGCTTAACCAGGTGGCGCGCCGCAACCTGCTCAAGCTCGACGCCCGCTTCCCCATGCGCGAACGCACCGCCTCGGCCGTGCTGCGCATGCTGGGCAAGCGGCCGCCGGCCAGCGACGAACCCGACCTGCCCAATGCCGGCAGCCCGGCCGTCCAGGCCTTCGGGGTCGAAGAACGCAACATGGTCAGCGGGGTGCTGACGCTGGCCGAGCGCTCCATCCGTTCCATCATGACGCCGCGCACGGACGTTTCCTGGATCAATATCGACGACGATCCCGACAACATCCGCCGCCAGCTCACCGAGGCGCCGCACAGTTTCTTCCCGGTCTGCCGCGGGTCGCTGGACGAAGTGCTGGGCATCGGCCGCGCCAAGGACCTGATCGCGGACCTGATCACCGAGGGCCGTGTGCGCCGCAACCGCCTGCGCGATCCCATCATCGTGCACGAGTCGATCGGCATCCTGCGCCTCATGGACACCCTCAAGCGCTCGCGCGGCCAGCTCGTGCTGGTGGCTGACGAGTTTGGCGCCATCGAGGGGCTGGTGACGCCGATCGACGTTTTCGAGGCCATCGCCGGCGAATTCCCCGACGAAGACGAACTGCCCGACATCGTGGCGGACGGCGCCAACACCTGGAAGATCGACGGGGCGGCCGACCTGCACCACGTCGAGCAGGTGCTTGAAACTGAAGGCCTGGTCGACGACGCCCAGGACTTTTCCACGCTTGCGGGCTACCTGCTCTCGCGCTTCGGACACCTGCCCAAGCCGGGCGACGTGTGCGAATACCAGATCCATCACCAGCATTTCCGCTTCGAAGTCCTGGAAATGGATGGCCGCCGCATCGCGCTGGTGCGTGTCGAGAAGCGCCCCGAAGAGCATTTTCCTGACGAAGCAACCCTAGCCAACGACTAACAGAGAGAGACCCCAGCCCGTGACCGAGAACTCGCTCTATCTGATCAAAGCATTCATCCTGGGCATCCTTGAAGGCCTGACGGAATTCATCCCCGTTTCCAGCACGGGCCACCTCATCCTGGTCGGCGACTGGCTCAATTTCGATTCGGGCGACGGCAAGGTGTTCGAGGTGGTCATCCAGCTGGGATCCATCCTTGCCGTGATGTGGGTCTTCCGCGCCCGGCTGCTCAAGCTGATCCGCGGCACGCTGACTGGCGTGCCCAGTGAGGTGGCCTTCACCCGCAACCTGATCCTGGCGTTCCTGCCGGCGGCGGTGATCGGCGCGATCTTCATCAAGACCATCAAATCGGTGTTCTACCACCCGGCGGTGGTCGTGATGACGCTGGTGCTGGGCGGGCTGATCATGCTGTACGTCGAACGCCGCACGCGTCACACGCCGGGCGACGCGCCGGGCGCCGCTGACGACACCGCCTCGGACGAGCGCGCCTCGGCCCACACGCTGGAGCAGATCACCTGGAAACAGGCGCTGGGCGTGGGCGTGGCGCAGTGCTTTGCGATGATTCCCGGCACCTCGCGGTCGGGCGCCACGATCATCGGCGGCATGATCGCCGGCATCCAGCGCAAGACGGCCACCGAATTCTCGTTCTTCCTGGCCATGCCGACCATGCTGGGCGCGGCAGCCTACGACATGTACAAGAACTTTGGCCTGCTGACCCAGCACGACCTGTCGGGCATCGCCGTGGGCTTCATCGCGGCGTTCCTGAGCGCCATGGTGGTGGTGCGGGCCGTGCTGCGCTTCGTGGCCAATCACACGTATCGCGTGTTCGCCTGGTATCGGATCATCTTCGGCGGCATCGTGGCGGCCTGGATCTTCACGCGCTGATTCCTCCCGCCACGGCGGGCGCAGAATGAAAAAGGGCCGCTTTCTCAAGCGGCCCTTGTTTTTGTCCGGCGTGGGACGGGTGGCGTCTACGCTTCCGTTTCCAGGTCGTAGAACTGCAGCCCGTCGCGGTCGATGACCAGCCAGCCGCCGCGCGGCGGCGAGACGTGATCGCAGTCCCAGTCGGGCAGCACCCAGCGCTCGCGCTTTTGGCCGTCGACATCGAGCACGTGGCGGTTGGGGCGATGCGTGTGGCCATGCACCAGCACGCGCACGCCCGTCTCACGGAAGATCGATTCAATGGCGTCCGCGTTGACGTCCATGATTTCCATGGACTTCGTCTGGTTGGCCGCCTGGCTTTCGCCGCGTGCCTGCTGCGCCATGGCCAGCCGCTCGGGAATGGTCTTGGCCAGAAATTCGGCCTGCCATTGAGGGTTGCGGACCATCTTGCGGAACTGCTGGTAGGCGGCGTCGTCCGTACAGAACTCGTCGCCGTGCGTCAGCAGGACCTGGCCGAAATCGGTTTCCAGCAGTGCCGGCTCGGGCAGCAGGCTGGCGCCGACGGCCTTTGCCAGTTCCTCGCCGATGAGGAAATCGCGGTTGCCGCGCCCCAGCCAGACCGGGATGCGGGCGGCCGTATTGCGCAGCGCCACCAGCACCGTGGCAAGCCACGGCGGGGCGGCGCGGATCACGTCGTCGCCAATCCAGGCGTCGAAGATGTCGCCGGGCAGCAGCAGGGCTGCCGCCTCTTCCTCTGCCGCCTGCAGAAAGGCCAGGAAGGCCTCCGAGGTGGCCGGCGTGGCCGGCCCCAGGTGCAGGTCGGATGCCAGCCAGACCGGGCCGGGCAGGGAGATCTTATTCAAGAACTTCGGCCTTCTCGATGATGACGTCTTCGTTCGGCACGTTCTGGTGGAAGCCCTTGTTGCCGGTCTTCACGCCCTTGATCTTGTCGACCACGTCCTGGCCTTCGGTGACGGCGCCGAACACGGCATAGCCCCAGCCGTTCGGCGTGGGCGACGTGAAGTTCAGGAAGTCGTTATTGGACACGTTGATGAAGAACTGGGCGGTGGCCGAGTGCGGATCGCTGGTGCGGGCCATGGCCAGGGTGTACTTGTCGTTCTTCAGGCCGTTGTTGGCCTCGTTCTCGATCGGGGCGTGGGTCTGCTTCTGCTTCATGCCGGGTTCGAAGCCGCCGCCCTGGACCATGAAGCCGTCGATCACGCGATGGAACACGGTGCCGTTGTAGAAGCCTTCCTTGACGTAGGTCAGGAAGTTTTCAACGGACTTGGGCGCCTTGGCGGCGTCCAGGGTGATGACCATGTCGCCTTGGTTCGTTTGAAGCTTGACGCGGGGATTGGTGCTCATGGTTTTGGTGCCTTCGGAGGTGGAGGGAGAAGAAGAGGCTGCGGGGGCGGCGCTGACGAACGCCGGAGCGAATGCAGCCAGTGCGAACGAGCACGCCGTCAGGCGCAGCAGGTGTAGAGGGGAGTAACGGGACATCATTTGCCTTGTTTATCCTTCAACATTGTTTCAACTTCGCGGACCTTTTCCCGCATGCCGGGCACGCCGTCGCCGGCGGCCTCCTTGTAGGTTCGCAAGGCCTGCAGCAGTTGCAGGTCACCGAGGTTGGCGCGGGCGGCGGCGTAGTTCGGGTCTGCGCGCAATGCCATCTGGAGGGCATCCTGCGCACGGTCGAGTTCGCCGCGTCCAGCATATAGAGCGGCCAGATTGTTCCAGGGTTCCGGCAATTCCGGGAACCGCGTGGTCATATCGTTGTAGATGTCGATGGCTTCGTTCGTGCGGTCCAGGGCGGCCAGGGCACGCGCATGCTGGAACATGAGCTGCACGTCGGTGCCACGCTGGTCCTTGATCTCGGCCTGGCGCTTTTCGATCATCGCCAGCGCTTCCGCGTTTTCGCCACGGTTCAGCATGCGCTCGATGTGCGACGTGATCTGCGAAGCGGAGGGGGTCAACCGGGTGTCCACGCTGGGCTTGGCGGCTTCCAGCAGATTGGCCAGGGCGTCCCAGCCGCCTTCCGGCGGAATCGGGTCCAGGGTGGTGCGGGTGGCGTTGGGGTTTTCTCCCGCGCCGCCGCTCATCGACTGGGCAAGGGCGACGCCCGCCGGCGCGCCGGCCAGGGCCAGGGCGAGCAGGGCAACGCAAAAACGCGGCTTGATAGTCACGTGGGCTTTCCGTTAAAAGTCTTGGCCGGCTGGCGCTTACGCGCGCGACCGGGCCGCTTGCTATACTTGACGACCGCCATTTTAGCCCCGGTTGCGTTTTTGGCTCGACCATCGCGTTCAAGGCAGTAGGGAATAGGGGCCATCGGAAGAATACGGGCCATCGATCCCGCACCGACAGCACTGCCGGGACAGCACTGCCGGGACAGCACTGCCGGGACAGACTGCCAGGACAGCGCTGCCAATGGACTGCACTGCCAATGGACTGCACTGCCAATGGACTGCACTGCCAACGGGGCGGCAATGTAAATGGGGCGGCGAATTGGGCGGCACGCGTTGACGGTATGTTCCGTCGACAGCAACTTTCCGAAACCGCCACGGAACACTAAACGAAACCTATCGCGCCATGCTGCAAATCTACAACACGTTATCGCGTACCAAAGAACCGTTCAAACCGGCCCAGGCCGGCCAGGTGCGCATGTACGTGTGTGGCATGACCGTGTATGACTTCTGCCATCTGGGCCACGCCCGCATGCTGGTGTCGTTCGACGTTGTGCAGCGCTGGCTGCGCGCCAGCGGCTTGTCGGTGGACTACGTGCGCAACATCACGGACATCGACGACAAGATCATCCGCCGCGCCGTGGAAACGGGCCGCCGCATCGGCGAAGTCACCGAGTTCTACATCGACGCCATGCATGCCGACGAGCGCGCGCTGGGCGTCGAATCGCCCGATCGCGAGCCCCGCGCCACGCAGTACGTGGGCGAGATGCTCGACATCATCGGCAAGCTCGAAACCAACGGGCTGGCCTACCAGGCCGACGATGGCGACGTGAATTACGCCGTGCGCGGGTTTCCCGGCTACGGCAAGCTGTCCGGCAAGACGCTGGATGACTTGCGCGCCGGCGAGCGCGTGGCGGTGGGATCCAGCAAGCGCGACCCGCTCGATTTCGTCCTCTGGAAGTCCGCCAAGGCCGAAGAACCCGCCGACACCAAGTGGGAATCGCCGTACGGCCTGGGCCGCCCGGGCTGGCACATCGAGTGCTCGGCCATGAGCAAGTCGCTGCTGGGTCTGCCCCTGGACATCCATGGCGGCGGTCCGGACCTGAAATTCCCGCACCATGAAAACGAAATCGCCCAGACCGAAGGCGCGTTCGGCGGCACGCTGGCCAATATCTGGATGCACTGCGGCCCGCTCATGGTCGATTCGGACAAGATGTCCAAGTCCCTGGGCAACTTCCGCACCATCCGCCAGACCGTCGCGCAGAATGACCCGGCGGCTGACCAGTCCCAGTACCGGGTGAACCCGCGCGAAGCGGAAATGGTGCGCTTCTTCATTGTGCGTAACCATTACCGCAGCCCGCAGAACTACACGCCCGACAACCTGATCGACGCGCAGAACGCACTGGATCGCCTGTACCAGGCCTTGCAGAACGTGCCGGCCGACGATCAAGGCATCGACTGGAACGAGCCGCAGGCGCTGGCCTTCAAGGCCGCGATGGACGACGACTTCAACAGCTCGGGCGCCGTCGCCGCGTTGTTCGAGCTGGCCTCCGAGGCCAATCGCACCAAAAGCGCGCGCAGCGCCGGTCAGATGAAGGCCCTGGCCTCGCTGCTGGGCCTGCTGCAGCAGGCGCCCGCAACGTACTTCCAATCCGCCACCCGCTATTCCGCAGCGGCTATCGAGCAAGGCGCGCGCAGCACGCTGGACGCCGACGCCATCCAGTCCCTGATCGACGCGCGCGCGGCCGCCAAGGCTGCCCGCAACTTTGCCGAGGCCGACCGTATCCGCGCCGAGCTGCGCGATTCCGGCATCGAGCTGGACGACAAGCCGGGCGGCCTGACGCAATGGCGCCGCGCGTGACCCCGCAGGATACGCCGGACATGTCCACCGCAGATCTCGAGATTCCCAAGCCTGAATACTGGGAGGCCGCCGTGGCGCACCTGATGCGCCGCGATCGCATTCTGAAAAAGATCATCCCCCAGCACCCGGAGGTCTGGCTGACCTCGCGCGGCACGCCGTTCATCACGCTGGCGCGGGCGATCATCGGGCAACAGATTTCCCCCAAGGCGGCCGATGCCGTCTGGACCAAGTTCATCGACGCCGTGGGCAAACGCCCCACGCCCGTCGCCGTGCTGCGCGTCGGTCTGGACGGCCTGCGCAAGGCCGGACTGTCGCAACGCAAGGCCGAATATGTGCTCGATCTGGCCGTGCATTTCGGCGAGCGCCGGGTCCATCCCGAGAAATGGGCGGCCATGGACGACGAGGCCGTCATCTCGGAACTGGTCGCCATCCGCGGCATCGGACGCTGGACGGCGGAGATGTTTTTGATTTTCAATCTACAGCGGCCTGATGTCCTGCCGCTGGATGATCCCGGGTTGCTAAAGGCAATCTCGCTACACTATTTCAGCGGCGAGCCTGTCTCTCGCTTCGAGGCTCGCGAAGTCTCGTTGGCGTGGCAGCCCTGGCGTACCGTGGCGACCTGGTATCTGTGGCGCAGTCTGGAACCGACGCCGGTCCAATACTGACGCAAACCAGGCAGCCCATCTACGGAACCACACTACATGCGCAATACATTTCTGGAATTTGAACAGCCGCTCGCCGAGCTTGAGAACAAGATCGAGCAGCTGCGCTATGTGCAGGCCGATTCGGCGGTAGACATCTCCGATGAAATCGGACGTCTGCAGCAGAAGAGCCAGACGCTCGCCAAAGAGATCTACGCCAAGCTCACGCCCTGGCAAACGGCGCTTGTCGCGCGTCACCCCCAGCGTCCCTACACGCTGGACTACGTGCGCGAAATGTTCACCGACTTCCATGAATTGCACGGCGACCGCATGTACGCCGACGACCAGTCCATCGTGGGCGGCCTGGCGCGCTTCAACGGCACGCCGTGCATGGTCATCGGCCACCAGAAGGGCCGCGACACCAAGGAGCGCGCCGCGCGCAACTTCGGCATGCCGCGCCCCGAGGGCTATCGCAAGGCCCTGCGCCTGATGCGCCTGGCCGAAAAATTCGGCATTCCCGTCTTCACGTTCGTGGACACCCCGGGCGCCTACCCCGGCATCGGCGCCGAAGAGCGCGGCCAGTCCGAAGCCATCGGCCACAATCTTTACGCCATGGCCGAACTGAAAGTCCCGTTGATCTGCACGATCATCGGCGAAGGCGGTTCGGGCGGCGCGCTGGCCATTGCCGTCGGCAACGCCGTGCTGATGCTGCAATACGCCACCTACGCCGTGATTTCGCCGGAAGGTTGCGCCTCGATCCTCTGGCGCAGCGCCGACAAGGCCCCCGAGGCCGCCGACGCGCTGGCCATCATCGCGCCCCGTCTGAAGGATCTGGGTCTGGTGGACCGCGTGGTCAACGAACCCGTCGGCGGCGCTCACCGCGACCCCCGCGTCATGGCCCGCCTCTTGCGCCGTGCGCTCGGCGACGCCCTGCGCCAACTGCAGGGCCTGACGCCCGAACAGCTCGTCGAGCAACGCCTCCAGCGCGTGCGCTCGTACGGCGCCTTCCAGGAAGTGCGCGCGTAAAGCGGCAGGGCGCCGGCCCTCTGTCGGCGCCGCGGCCCCCGCGCCCTTTCTATCTCATGACTGACGTCCCGCCGCCCGGCAGCCATCCCCGGGCCGACGCGGGCGCCATTCCCTCCCTGCCCATCTCCACCGTGCTTGCCGCGGCGTTGCGCCAGACGCTCCAGGCACTGCCCGAGCGTCCGCGCCGCATTGCCGTGGCGTTCAGCGGCGGCGCGGACTCGGCCATGCTGGCCGTACATGCGGCCGCCATTGCGCCGCTGTTGGGCATCGAGGTGATGCTTTTCCATGTGCACCACGGTTTGCAGGCGCAGGCTGACGAGTGGGCGCAACACGGCCAGGCCCTGGCCGCAAGACTGTCGGTCCCGCTTATCGAGGCGCGCGTCCAGGTCGAGCCGGCCAGCGGCAAGGGCATCGAAGCCGCGGCGCGCGATGCGCGGTATGCCGCGCTCGCCCGGCTGGCGCTGGAGCACGGCGTCCACCACATCCTGCTCGCCCACCATCGCAACGATCAGGCGGAAACCGTGTTGCTGCGCCTGCTGCGCGGGACCGGCCTGTCGGGCATGGCGGCCATGTCTCCGGTGACGCAGCGCGATGGCGTGTCGTATGTTCGCCCGTGGCTTGAGCAGGATCGCTGCGCGATTCTTCGGGCGGCAGATGACGTAGAGGCGGCGATCGGCTGGCGCGCCGTGCAGGACCCCACCAATGCCGATCCGCGCTACACCCGTGCCGCGCTGCGTGAATTGCTGGCGCCCGTGCTGGATGCACGGTGGCCCGGCTGGCGCGGCATCGTCGCGCGCCATGCGCGGCACATGGCTGAGGCGGCAGAGATTCTGGACGAAGTCGCCCGTGAAGATTTTGCGCGCCTGGAACCCGGTGCCGATGACGCGAGTTTTTCATTACAGGCGTGGCGCGGACTATCGCCCGCCCGTCAGACGCAGGTGTTGCGGTATTGGCTGGAGCGAAATGGGGCGCGGATGCCCACCGACGCGCGCATGGCGGACCTGCTGAGGCAGTTGCGTGGCCTGCATAGCCTGGGCCATGACCGGCAATTGCGAGTGGAGCAAGCGGGTCACGTGATTCGCTGCCACCGCGGCCGCGTGTGGGTGGAGCGCCGGGGCCAGGCCGGTTCGTAGATCAGTATTCAAGACGGTGTGCAGGCCGGTACGCAGGCCGGCTCGTACGGCGGTACGTAAGCCGGTTCGTAAGCGGGTTCGTAAGCCGGTTTGCGGCAGGAGGTCAGCGCTTCCAATTTGGGCTATTTCGACAAGCCCAACGCCGTATTCACCCCCAAAATGGACAGAAATCTGAGCAAACTGCGCAAATTTTTACCGTCGCGCTAGAATATATGGTTTTGCCCGTCAACACTTGCGGCGGGTGTCCAGCCAGAGTACGAGATGTCCCTGATCGTTCATAAATATGGCGGTACTTCGATGGGCTCGGTCGAGCGCATCAGAAACGTGGCGCGTCGCGTCGCAAAGTGGCACGCCGCCGGCCACCAGGTTGTTGTTGTCCCGTCCGCCATGGCGGGCGAGACGAATCGTCTGCTGGGCTTGGCGCGCGAGCTCTCGCCCCAGCCCGACGGCCGCGAACTCGACATGATCGCCGCCACCGGCGAGCAAGCCAGCAGCGGCCTTCTGGCCATTGCCTTGCAGGCCGAAGGCGTGTCCGCGCGCAGCTATGCCGGTTGGCAAGTGCCCGTGCGCACCGATTCGTCGTTCACGAAAGCCCGCATCACGTCCATCGACGACGCTCGCGTGCGCGCTGATCTGGACGCCGGCCGAGTGGTCATCGTGACGGGCTTCCAGGGCATCGACCCTGACGGCCACATCACCACGCTGGGCCGCGGCGGCTCCGACACCTCGGCCGTGGCCGTGGCGGCGGCCATCAAGGCCGATGAATGCCTGATCTACACCGACGTGGACGGCGTCTACACGACCGATCCGCGCGTCGTGCCCGAAGCGCGCCGCATGTCCGTCGTTTCCTTCGAGGAAATGCTGGAAATGGCCTCGCTGGGCTCCAAAGTCCTGCAGATCCGCTCGGTCGAATTCGCCGGCAAATATCGTGTTCCGGTCCGGGTCCTGTCCTCGCTGACCGACCCCCTTATCCCGCTCGACGAAGAAATGGTCTCGGGCACGCTGATTACTTTTGAGGAAGACGAAAAAATGGAAGCCGCCGTTGTCTCCGGCATCGCCTTCAGCCGCGACGAAGCCAAAATCACCCTGCTGGGCGTTCCCGACAAACCCGGCATCGCATTCTCCATCCTGGGTCCCGTCGCCGCCGCCAACATCGACGTCGACATGATCGTCCAGAACCAGTCCGTGGCCGGCACGACCGACTTCTCGTTCACCGTGAACCGCAACGAATTCACGCGCGCCGTGGACCTGCTCAAGCGCGAAGTCATTCCCGCTGTCGGTGCCCGTGAACTGTCCACCGACGAAAAGGTCGCCAAGGTCTCCATCGTCGGCATCGGCATGCGCTCGCACGTCGGCGTCGCCAGCCTGATGTTCCAGACGCTCTCGCAAGAGGGCATCAACATCCAGATGATCAGCACCAGCGAAATCAAGACCTCCGTCATCATCGACGACAAGTACATGGAACTGGGCGTGCGCGCGCTGCACAAGGCCTTCGGTCTGGACCAGGCGCCGGCCACCAAGGTCTGATGAATCAGGTCCGGCACGATTTTTTTGCGTGAACGTCCCGATCGCGGGCAAGAGCCAAAAAAATCGTGCTAGAATCTCGTTCTCTTTTCGGAGACGTGCCCGAGAGGCTGAAGGGGCTCCCCTGCTAAGGGAGTATGTGGCTAAAAACTGCATCGTGGGTTCGAATCCCACCGTCTCCGCCAAAGACACTTGCACCAGTGAACCAAGGTTGCCTCAAGACCCGCATAGCTTATTGCTCTGCGGGTTTTTTGTTTTCTACGCGGTAATTGTGCGCGTTTGACCACGCGTAGCCGTCGTCCTGGTTGTAGTTGTAGTCCTAGTCTCGATACGGTTGCGGTGATCTACGTCTTTCTTCCGATCAACGCCCGCGCCTGTTCCACCACATCCGCGTCGTTCGGCCGGAAATCCACCTGCACTGCTTGCGCAAGGCGCACGAAGTGCGATTGCGAACTGCGCGCGTACGCCGGGTCGTAGTGCCTGTCGATCAGTTCGCGCGCCAGGTCTTCACGGCGGCCTTCGTCCACCAGCGTTATCCAGCCCTTGATGGTTTCTCGGCTGTGCAGTCCCACCATGCGCTGCAACTGCGCCTTGAGCCAATCCGGCGTGTCGAACAGCCGCGCGTAATCCTGCTGCAGGAAGCGCGTGCGGTCGTCGCGGCTGGCGCGGACTTCGACACAGTCACCCTGATGCATGGCATGCAGCAAGGATGCGGGCAGTTCCACCGCGCCGATCTTGCGACTTTCTGCTTCGACGAACACCGGTTGGCTGGCGTCGAGTTCGCGCAGCCTGACTGCGAGCAACGTGTCGAAGCGCTTCTGCGTGGGCTGTTCCGCGCCGGGCAATGCGCCCAGCAGCGAACCCCGATGGGAGGCAAGGTCTTCCAGGTCCAGCGTCTGCGCGCCTGCGTCGCGCAGCGCGTGCAGCAAGCGCGTCTTGCCGCTGCCGGTGGGGCCGGTCAGTACGACGAAGCGCAGCGGTTGTGGGAGCGTTTGCAGACCGTCCAGGGTGGCGCGCCGGTAGGTCTTGTAGCCGCCGTCGAGTTGCCGGGCGCGCCAGCCGATCATGTTGAACATCAACGTCATCGAGCCCGACCGCTTGCCGCCTCGCCAGCAGTAGATCAGCGGACGCCAGCCTTGCGGGCGGTCGGCGAAGGTCGTCTCCAGATGGCGGGCGATGTTGCGGGCGACGATGGCTGCGCCCGCGCGGGATGCTTCGAACGGCGAGACCTGCTTGTACATCGTGCCGATCAGGGCGCGTTCTTCGTTGTCGAGCACTGGCGCGTTGCGGGCGCCCGGAATGTGATCGTCGGCGTATTCCAGCGGCGTGCGCACGTCGATGATTTCGTCGAAATCATGCAGTCTGTCCAGACTGACAAGCAGATGTTTCACGCGGACCGCCCCTCCGTAAGTCGGTCTGCAATTCTCGCACGCTGCGCTGCGGTGTCGAACTGGATCCTATTAGGGATGGATAGAATGGCAGCCCTCGCCAGGATGGGTGGATGGATGTCTGACACCCTGTGGGGACGCCGCTTCAAGCTTGTAGTCCGTCTATGCGGGTGTCAGACGCCAAGGCGCCAGGTATGCGCGAAGCGTCATCACCCCAACGCAAGATACCGCGTAAGTCACCGAAGGCCGCCCGCGCGGCCGAACGGGGACGGGCCCCGCAAGATGCTTCGAGTCAAAGAACCTCTGCACAAAAATGCCAAGCACCCTGACCGACGCAGCGCCCGGCAGATTTCAAATGCTAGAGTCCGGTGCGGTGGCGGCCCGGGGTGCGCGGGGCGTCGATAAGCCCGAGGGAATCTGAAGGTAAGGCCGAAGGCCTGGACGAAGATGACGACGGGGCNNGTCCGGAGCGAAGGCTCCGGACCGCAATCGTGGCCCCGCGCGCCCCGGGCCGCCACCGTGCCGGACGCCTTAAGAACCATCACCGCATCAACAGCAAACACCAAAGATCTAAACCGCCGGCCCCCCATGCCGGCAACGGCGCAAACCAAAGCACCCAATTAACCACATCCCAGCATGACGAAGGCAGTAGCAATGGACTTTTCTTTCAAATGCACCACCTGCAACGAGGTCCATCACGGCCTGCCAAGCTTCGGCGCCGATGCGCCCGCAACGTACTACGCCGTCCCCCCCGAAGAACGAGACCAGCGTTGCGACCTGGGCAGCGACGATTGCGTCATCGACGAGCAGCACTTCTATGTGCGCGGCTGCATCGAACTGCCCATCGTGGGTCACCCCGAGCCCTTTGTCTGGGGCGTGTGGGTGTCGCTTAGTCTGCAGAGCTACGAGACGTGGGTGCGCATGTCGGACGAGGCGAAGCGTTCGCACACGCAGCCTTTGTTTGGCTGGCTCACGACGCGGCTCGATCCGTATCCCGACACGATCGGACTGAAGACGCACGTTCATCTTCGTGACGACGGCATCCGGCCGTACATCGAGTTGGAGCCGACCGACCACCCGTTGGCAGTTGAGCAGCGCGAGGGGATTACGACCGACCGCGTCGCGGAGATTTATGCGCTGCTGGTGCACGGCGAGAGCGCGGCGTAGGAGGGCGATTCGCCCGACGGATCGCCGCCCGCCGGATCGCCGCCCGACGGATCGCCGTCCGGCGAAATGCCGCGTGACGAATCGCCCCGCCTGCCCGCGTCAGGCGCTGAACGTCAGCGCATTCGTCAGGTCACCCATCGCCGTTTGCCCACGCGCCGTCATAGCGTCATCGCGCGCCTTCAAACCATCGAGCATCGGCAGGTCGAAGAGCCGCGTGGCAAAACGCAGGATAGAGCCCGTGTCGTAGATCGTGTGGTCCACCGTGCCCTTCTTGGCAAAGGGTGACACGATCACCGCCGGGATACGCGTGCCCGGCCCCCAGCGATCGCCTTGCGGCGGCGCAACGTGATCCCACCAGCCGCCGTTCTCGTCCACGGTGATCACCACCACCATGTTCTCCCACTGCTTGCTCTTCCTCAGGCTGTCCACGATGTGCGCAATGTGGCGATCGCCCGAGTCCACGTCCGCGTATCCCGCGTGCATGTTCAGGTTGCCCTGCGGCTTGTAGAAGGTCAGCGGCGGTAGCGTGCCCGCTTCGGCGTCGGCCAGGAATTTGTTGGTGGAATTGAGGTCACCCAGGCCGCCGTCGCGGATGTGCGCCGTGCGCGCCGCGGTGCCAGGCCCCGTGCTCTTGAAGTAGTTGAACGGCTGGTGATGCGCCTGGAAGTTGGGCGACGACGGAAAGCCCGTGCTGGCCGTAGAGTCCACGGCAGCCTTCCAGCCGCCTGCGTACCAGGCCCAGTCCAGGCCCTTCGCGCTCATCAGGTCACCGATGTTGGCGTGCGTTTGCGGAACCATCGTTTGCGGGCTGGTCGGATCTGCCAGTGTCGAATCGGTGGCATCGCGGCTGAACGACGGCCAGTAGGGCGGGGCCATCGTATTGACGCCATAGCCGTCGGGCGTGAGGGCGCTGGCGCCGAACTGCGGGATGCCGGTCAGCGCGCTGGCGGGTGATGTGGCCTTGGGTTCCAGGCGCGGATCGGCGGGGTCCGCGCTTTGCAGTTGCGCGATCTGCGTCTTGGCGACCGACGCGGCGGCATCGGGATAGAAGGGCGGGCGCGCCGCGACTAGGTACTGATGGTTCAGGAACGAGCCGCCAAAGGCGCCCTGGAAGAAGTTGTCGCACAGCACGAATTCCTGCGCCAGCTTCCACAGCCGCAGGTTGTACGCCGAATCGCTGTAGTGCCCCATGACGAGCGCGCCGGAATCAGCCCACGCGACGAACTTGTCGTTCTTGCCGCCGTTGATCTGCATCTGGTTCTGGTAGAACACGTGCCAGAGGTCGCGCGTCACCACGCCTTGCGGCAGCGGCTCGCCTTGCGGTCCCTGCAACGCGAAGGGCGCGTTGGACAGATTATTCATGTAGGCCGCGGCCTGATCCACCTGATAGGTGATGTGGTTGGCCTGCTGCGACGTCGGCACCATGCCGTTCCAGACCGGCGGCAGTACGGGCAGCGGCGTGCCGTCGCGATCGAGCTGCGTGTAGTCGGCCGGCGTCAGCGCGGACAGCGGCTTTTCCACGCCGGGGAAGTTGGCGAAAAGATTGTTGAAGCTGCGGTTCTCGGCAAAGATCACCACCAACGTCTTGACGTTGTCGCGCAGCTGCGTGGTGAGGTCAGGAGCAGGGGCGGGGGTGGGTTCCGGCGCAGGCGCGGGGGCGGGCGCCGCAGGATTGTCATCGTCGTCGTTGGAGCATCCGGACAGCGCGCCCATCGCGGCTGCGCTCGCGCCGAGTGCGGCAATGCCGGTCAGAAAACCGCGGCGCGTCGCGCGCACCGGCGTCGTGCTGGGGGCGTCCTGGGAAGGTTCTCCAGTGCTTTTGTCTTTGTCGGACATGAAAGGTCTCTTGAGCTTGCGGATGACGTGGCGCACTGTCATTGCGTCACGAAAATCGCCGGATGACAGCCGGCATCGTTAACGGCCGCTAGGCTAAAGAGACAACGTTCTATCGATGTGACCATCCGCTGTCGGGAAGCTGTACGCAGTCATCCGCGCGCCTTCCGACTTGCGCATCCCGTGAAACAACGCTATTATTCAAGGCTTGCTTTTTCAAGCGCCCGTAGCTCAGCTGG
>NZ_DIEJ01000314.1:20866-42837 GCF_002418565.1 Achromobacter sp. UBA5777
GAATCCTGCCGGGCGCGCCAAACTTCACGGTCTAAACACCGCGATGAAAAAGCGGCAAAGAAAATGGAAAGGCCTTTGATCTTGAATCGAAGGCCTTTTTGTTTTGTGCGTCAAATTGGTGGGCGTACATCGGTGGGCATCACATCGATGGGCATCACATCGATGGGCATCAAATAAATGCGCATCAAATAAATGCGCATCACATCGATGCATCAAATACAGGCCCATCGCTTCAATGCGCAGCCTCTTCCTTTTCTTTCGATTGCGGCTTGTCGTCCGCTTCATCGAAACCCCAATCTCCGAATAGATACCAATCTTCGCCGAGCGATTCCGCCGGGTGCATGGTGCGGCCCGAGCCGTTGCCGCAGGCCATGGAATCGGTGGAGCAGTATCGGTCGCAACCCCAGCAGATGCGTTCGGGATGCTTGGGGTGCAGGGGAAATTTCTTGGCCATGCTGTCTGCCTGATGTGTTCTTGTTGAACTCAGCGTACTGCTGCCTGGCCGTGTGTTTCATTGACATCTCGCAAAGGCCGGGGCGCTGTCTGTGCCAATGCGCCATTTAAACGGGGCCGATTTGCATGGCACGATTCTTTCGTGTTATAAACACGCCTCTTTCGGGGCGCCCGTAGCTCAGCTGGATNNGAATCCTGCCGGGCGCGCCAACTTATTCGAGGTCATGCTTCACAGCATGGTTTCAACCAGAAAGACGCAGCAATGCGTACGCGAAAAGCGGCTTGATGAATTCATCAAGCCGTTTTTTTTCGCCGCCGATTTTACCGCAAATTTTGCCGCAAATTTTGCGCATGCTTGCCTGCAGCAAAGCCCGCCATCACCATACGCGATATACCCGCCCCGTCTGCGCGCCTTCGACGCTGCGGCTGTAGGCCAGCGCGACACGGCTGGCCGGCGCGGCTTCGAAACCCTGGAAGTACGGCCCATAGTTGTCCAGCGATTCTTCCAGGACCGTGGGGCTGACTGCGTTGATACGGACGCCTTGCAGTTCTACCGCCGCACCGCGCACGAAACCGTCGATGGCGCTGTTCACGGCGGCGGCATTGGCGCCGAAGCGGATGGGTTCATCGCTCAGGATGCCGCTGGTCAGCGTGATCGAGCCGCCCGCGTTGACGTAGTGCTGGCCGATGAGCGCCAGGTCGACCTGGCCCAACAGCTTGTCATGCAGGCCGATCTTGAACTGATCCGCCGTCATCTCGGCAAGCGGTCCAAAATGCAGGCTGCCGGTAGCGGAAACAATCGCGTCGACCTTGCCCACGCGTTCAAACAGGTCGCGAATGCTGTCGGTGCGGGTCACGTCGACCTGATATTGGCCGCGGGTCTTGCCCACCGTGATGATGTCGTGCCGCTGGCCCAGCTCGCGGGCGATCGCGCTTCCGAGGGTGCCGCTTGCGCCGATGAGGATGATCTTCATGAGGTTCTCCGGGAATGCCGATAATGCGCGCCGGCAGGACGCCAACGCATGAACGCATTCTGCGCGCCGCATTCCGTCCGAAAAATCCTAGAATTGTTGTATCAGTCAACACTCGGAGTGCGTAAACCATGGATCGCCTGCTCAGCATGGAAGTCTTTGTGGCGGTGGTGGAACTGGGCAGCCTGTCTGCCGCGGCAGCGCAGCTGGATATGTCGCCGGCCATGGCGGCCAAGCATGTCAGGGGCCTGGAAGACCGGCTCGGGTTGCGGCTGATGAACCGCACGACGCGGCGCCAGAGTCTGACCGAAGCAGGCCAGGCTTACTTCGCGCGCTGCAAGACAATCCTTGCCGATATCCGCGACGCAGAGCAGGGGGCCGAGGCGCTGCGTTCCGCGCCCCGTGGGCATCTGCGCATCACCTCGTCCGTATCGTTCGGATCATTTGCGCTGGCGCCGGCAATCGCCGAATACCTGTCGATCTATCCGGACGTCAGCGTGGAGCTGTCGCTGAGCGACACGGTGGAAGACGTCGTGGCGTCGCGTTTCGATGTGGCGCTGCGCATCGGCGAGCCCGCGGATTCCGGCCTGGTGGCGCGCCGCATCGGCCTTTACCAGATGATCATCTGCGCGGCGCCCGCGTATCTGGCGCGGTACGGCACCCCGGCCGTGCCGGGCGATCTGTCGCGGCATCAGTGCCTGGATTTCTCGCATTGGAGCCGGCGCACCGGCTGGCGGCTTGGCACGGACGAGGGCGGAGAAATGGGATATCCGACGGGGCGGTTCGTGTCGAACAACGGGCAGGCGCTCCGGCAGGCCGCGCTGGCGGGCTTTGGCATCGTGCTGCAGCCGGAACTGCTGCTGGCCGACGACGTGCGCGCCGGCCGCCTGGTGCCTATCCTGCAGCCTTACTGGCCGGTGGCCCGGCCCATCACGCTGCTGTATGCGAAGGACCGCCAGGCTCCGCCGAAACTCACGACATTCGTGGATTTTGTCGTGACGCGTTTCGGGCGGTAGTGGCGGGCTGTCGTGGAGAGCGTTGGCGGCGGCTGTCAGGCGCGTCGTCGGTCCACTGCGGTCAGGGATGTGCCGCTCTTGAGCAACTGGTAGGTCTGGCCGCCCAGCCACGCAACCTTTTCACCGGAACTGGTGCGGCAGACGCAGTGCGTCTTTGGATCGAAGCGTGGCGTGCCCAGCGCGGAATACGCGCCAGGATCGGAAACGAAGCGTTCAATGCGATACAACGTGCCATCCGGCGATGTGGCGAGCACGTCGGTCAATCGTCTTGCGGTGCCGAGCATATTCAATACCTCCATGCGCGGGCCGTCAGGTGTCGGCGCCAAAGTCGTTTGAACAATTCATGGCGCGGGCGCGGGGCAGTGCCTTCGCGCGCAGCGCTAATGAAACTGTCCGCCTAACAATGAATCATCGAGTTGTTCCGGCGAAACGCCCAGGGCCTCGGACACGCGGTCAAGGATGACCTGCCGGGGCCGCGGGCGCGGCCGTTCCAAATCAATATAGATGGAGTGATCGATGCCAAGCCGGGCAGCCATGTCAGCAGTGCTGATATTCAGATGCTCGCGCCAGGCGCGGATCAGGCTCCAATCGTTGCCGGTTTTTAGATTGACTACAGCGGGCGGCACGCGCGCTTGAGCCCCGGCAAATGTCTTGCGAGAGGCACGCGGCGCGGTTGCCGGCTTTTCATCGCTCGGGGCGGAGACGCTGTGCCGCGACTCGCCTCGAGGTGTGGTGTGCGCCGTGACGGCGAGAAAGACGGCGCCGCCATTCAATTGGCGGTATTCGTCGTTGCCCACCCAGCACAGCGTTTCGCCGTTATCTAGCTTGCATTCGCAATCCAGATGGGTATTGCTGGGCATACCTTCGAGCAGAGCGATGGTTTCCGTGGTCGTGGCGTGACGCACCACACGGTGCAGCACACCGTCCGGCGAACGTACGAAGACGTCAGGAAGTCTCCAGGAAAACGGAATGATCATCTCCACAAGCGAAGCTCATTACACCACTGTATAGCGCGGTTGTAATGGTGAAAGTGAGGGTTTCCCCGCGAGTGTGGCGCAAGTGTCATAGACGTGTGATCGGGTTACGAAGGATCCTCACCAAACCTCGCGGCGGCAAGCACCTTGGGCATCATTTCGGCGGCTGCGCCGCGCAGGTTATGGTGCGCCAGGGCGTCCAGGGGCGTCGCGGCCGGGTTGACCTGCACGACCGTCGCGCCGCCTGCGATAGCCAACTGAGGCAGTTCTGCGGCGGGGTACACGAGCGACGAGGTGCCGATGCTGAACAGCAGGTCGCACTGTTGCACGGCTAGGGTAGCGTCGCGCCAGGCCTGCGCGGGCAGGCTTTCCCCGAACCAGACGACGCCCGGCCGCACCGGGGCGCCGCAAGCCGTGCAGGCAGGCGGCGGGATGCGGCGGCCGGCATCGGGTTCTTCCGGTGCTTCCGTGGCAAAGGACTGGGCGGCGCCGCAGCGCGAACAGCGCGGCGCATGCAGGCTGCCGTGCAGATGCGTGACGTCGCGGCTACCCGCGCGCTCGTGCAGGTCGTCCACGTTCTGCGTGATGACGGTCAGCACGGGAACATGGCGGGCGAGCGTCGCGATGGCGTGGTGTGCGGCGTTGGGCGAAGCGCGCAAGACCTGCGCGCGCCGCCATTCGTACCAGCCCCAGACGATGTCGGGCTGCGCTTGAAAGGCTTCGGGTGTGGCCAGCGCCTGTGCGTCAAAGCGCGACCAGAGCCCGGTCAAGGCATCGCGGAACGTGGCGATGCCGCTTTCCGCGGAGACCCCTGCGCCCGTGAAGACGACGACGCGGCGCGCGTCGCGCAGCGCTTGCGCCAGCGGGGGCGGAATATCGTGATGCGTGTTTTTCATTTCCAACCTTGCAGACAGTTCGATACGCTGCACGCGCCGCCACCGGGATGTCAAGCGTGGTTGCGCGAGGTTCGGCCGAGCCGGAAGCGGCAGATGCGTGCGTCGCCGTCCTGAATCGTGGATACTCTTTTTTCATTCTGGGATTTGATCCCGCCTGGAGACGTGCAATGCCTGAATCGACCCCCGGCCCGGAACGGCTGCGCCGCTTTATCGCCACCGCGACGCGGTTGGCCACGCCGCAGGCGCTGGACCAGAGCCCCGAACTTGAGGCAGCGTTCTCGGATCTGGTGAGCCACGACGATTGGCTGCCCGAAGCCTGTACCGCCCCGCACCCGCAGTTCTATCAGCAGTACCTGCTGCACTGCGATCCGCTGGAGCGCTTCTCGCTGGTGAGCTTTGTATGGGGCCCCGGCCAGTTGACGCCCGTGCACGATCACGAGGTCTGGGGCTATGTCGGCATGCTGCGCGGCTCGGAGATCAATCAGCGGTTCACGCGGGACGTTGACGGGCGTTTGGCCATGGCGGGCGAGCCCACGACCCTGCGGCCCGGCGATGTGGAACGCCTGTCGCCGGCCGAGGGCGACATCCACCGAGTGTCCAACGCGTATCCCGACCGCGTCTCGATCAGCGTGCATCTGTACGGCGGCAACATCGGCGCCGTGTCGCGCCATGTGTACGACCCGGTCACCGGCGTAGCCAAGCCGTTCGTCTCTGGCTATTCGTCGCCCACTCTGCCCAATCTGTGGGACCGGTCTGCCGCTGTCCGCGCCACGTTGGCATAGCGTGGGGCATTGCGGCAAATCCGCTGTTCCCGCAGCGTGTCTCGTGCTATGTTCCCGTCCTAAATATTAGGAAAAATCACGAATGGACAAGACGCTGCTTAAAGGGCTGATGGTGCTGGAAGCGGTGACCGATGTGGACAATCCGCCGCGCACCATCGACGCGCTGGCCGCGCGCGTGGGCCTGACCCGCAGCAATACGCATCGCACCCTGCAGACGCTGATTCACGCCGGCTACGTCATCAAGGACGACGACGGCGGCGGTTACCGCGGGGCCGTGCGCCTGTTTGAATTGGCGGCGAGGCAGTTGGCGCAACTGGACGTGCGCAAGCTGGCCGCGCCCTACATGCGCACGCTGGCGGACCAGACCGGCGAGACCGTGCACCTGTCGGTGCTGGACGGCTTTGACGTGGTGTACGTGGACAAGATCGACAGCCCGCAGCCCATTCGCGCGTACTCCATGGTGGGCGGCCGCGCGCCCGCCTACGCGGTGGCGACCGGCAAGGCGCTTTTGGCCTACCAGGCCGAAGGCTACGTCGAACGCTACGCGGAGCAGATGGTGCGGCACACGCCGTCCACCATCGTGTCCATGCCGCTCCTGAAAGACGAACTGCGCAAGATCGCGCGCGCCGGCTACGCGATCAATCGCGGCGAATGGCGTGAAGGGGTGGGCGGGCTGGCCGTGACCGTGTTCAACAGCCTGGACCAGCCCGTGGCCGCGGTCGGCATCTCCGGGCCGCTGGACCGTCTGAGCGCCGCTAGGATGAAGCAGCTTGCGCCGGATGTGGCGGCCTGTGCGCAGTCCATCTCTCAGGGGATGGGCTATCGGCGGGGATTTCTGGATCAGTAGCGGGCGTGGCGCGCAGGGTGGCCGCGATCCGTTCGGCCTGATCGCGCGCCAGCCGGGCATTCACGTCCATGGACGTGGTCCAGAAGTACGTGCCGCCTGCCAGGCTGCCCAGCACCGAGACGCCCGCCACGATGTGGCCACCGGCGTTCTTCAGGCAGCCGGTGCCGTAGTCCAGCGCCAGTCCGCCATGCGGATCGGCCTGCGCGTGGCCGTCGCGCAGCAATTGGGAGACCAGCGGGTCGGCCGTGCGCTGCGCGTCCACGGAGAAACTCGTGGCATTGATCAGATACTGGCTTGTGTGTTCGACGTGCGCACCTGCCGTGCGCAGCCGTGTGCGGAACAGGCCAGTGGCCGGATCGAGATCGCAGCCGGCAAAGCCCGCGGCAACGTGGAGCTGCTTGGCGCCGAACAATGCCTGCAACTTCAGGGCGTTGCGCATCGGGAAGGTCGCGCGCCGAGCCATCCATAGCGAACGCCAACTCGACTGGAAGCGGCGCCGTTCGGTGTCCGGCAGCAGATGCCAGATCCGGTCCACCGCCCCATTGGTGGCGGCGGCCACCGCCTGCCACGGACGCGGCGCCGTGGCTGACCGGCGGATTTTATCATCCAAAGCGGCACGTGCGTCGCCGTCGATGCCCAACACATCGTCGTCGTCCAGCGAGCCGTGCAACGCCATCACCTCGTCCCGCAGCGCCTGCCAGACGACGTCCAGCGTCAGCGCGCCGCCGTGCCGAGCCGCCAGTTGGAGCGCGCCGTCGGCGCTCAGCTGTTGCAGCGCGTCGGGCGCGCGGTTGTGCGGACTGCGCACCGATGGCAGCCGCCCGTTGCGCGAGACGCACAGAATGGGTCCGTGGTGTCCGGCCTGCTGCAATGCGGCCACGGCGTCCACGGCGCTCAGGCTGGTGCCGACGACGCACACGGACGCATCGGGCGCGATGGCTTGCGCCAGCGCCGACACCGGATACGGGCTGTTGAAGTAACCCGCCACATGCTCTAAAGCGGGAAACGCCTGCGAAGGCAGGTTGCCATTGCACAGCACGACGTGCCCCGCCACGATCGGCACGCCATGATCGGACAGGACGTGCACACGGCCGTCAGCCTGCGGGACCACGCGGTGCACGCGAACAGGCACATGCGTCAGCCTCACGCCCAGCGTTTCGGCCAGCCGGCGGCAGCGCTCGTAAATCGCGCGCATGTAGGCGCCGAACAGCGGACGCGGCAGGAAGTCGGCAGGGTCGATGGCCGTGACGCCGTAGCCGTGCAGCCAGTCCGCATCCTGTTCGCGTAGCCAATCGACGAAGTCCAGCCGATGATCGGCGCGCGCGGACATGTTGCCTGCCGGAATGTTGAGCAGGTTGCTGCGCAAATCGTCCTGGTATGCGCCGCCCGGGCCGGGGTCGGCCTGCGGTTCGAAAAGATGGATGGTGGGCGGGCGCACGCCCGGCGCGGCCTGCTGCGCCAACAGGAACTGATACAGGAAGCTGACGCCAACCGAGCCGCCGCCGACGATGGCAAGGTCGGATGTGGCCGGCTGGGCCAATGTCGTGGCGCGCGTCATTTCGCCGCCGACAGACGCACCACGTCGGCCCAGCGCGCGACTTCCTGCTTGAGCATCCGGCTGGTGTCGGCGGGCGAGGTGGCGATGGCGTCGGCGCCCAGCTTCAGCGCGGCCTGCTGCACGGATTGCATCGCCGCGGCCTTTTGCATGCCGTCCGACAGCTTGTCCACCACCGCGGGCGGTGTGCCCGCCGGCGCGAGCAGGGCATACGTGGTGGCAACCGAATAATCCTTCACCCCCTGTTCCGCCAACGTCGGCAGGTCGGGCAACGCGGTGGCGCGCTTGGCCGTTGTGACCCCCAGCAGCCGGATCTTGCCGCTGGCGACCTGCGGCAGCAGCGCGGGCAGCGTTTCGATCACCATGTCGATCTGGCCGCCCAGAAGATCCGTAATGGCGGGACCGCTGCCGCGGTAAGGCACGTGCATGAGCCGCGTGCCGGTGACCGCCTGGAAGAGCTCGCCGGCCATGTGTTGCGAGGTGCCGGGTCCGGCAGACCCAAAGGTGATCGTCCCGGGTTTGCTCTTAGCCAGCGCGATGAGCTCCTGCACGTTCTTGGCTGGAATCTTGCTGCTGTTCACGGCCACCGCCATCGGCATGCTGGTGGCCATGGACACGCCAACGAATGCCGTGCCGAAGTCGTAGCCCGGCTTGTCGGGCATGGCGGCGTGGATGGCATGGCTGCCGACTGCGCCCATCAGCAGGGTGTAGCCGTCGCCTGCGGACTTGGCGACAAATTCGGCGCCGATCTCGCCGCCCGCGCCGGCCTTGTTCTCGACGACCACGCTCTGTCCCAGGAAGTCTCCCAGATGCTGCGCATAGATGCGCGCGGCCGCATCGGTTGCGCCGCCCGGCGGAAACGGCACCACCATGCGGACGGGTTTGGTCGGCCAGTTGTCGGCCGATGCGGGGTTGGCCGACAGCGCCAGCACCGTGCTGGCCAGGGCAATACGCCACAACAGTCTCATGCAAGTCTCCTCGGTGGATGGGCCAGCATGCGACGGAGGCGGTTCGCGATTGCGGGGCGCCAGGGCCGCTGCAGTCCTCTTTTATAAATCCTAAATATTAGGATTGACGTTTCAATAAATGGTTTACCTAGAATTCCACACGGTGCTATGCTGGTCAACAATTAACCGCGGCACCTAGGGATTGCACTAGGATTCGCCCGGACACCCGCGGCTTTCCCAGGCGGCGCGTCTGGATGATGCCATCGTTGAAGGTCGCGTCTTATACTGTTTTCAGAATCCCAAATATTGAATTTTCATAACGAGAGGTCAGACATGACACCCAGTTCGGCGCTAGCCGGCATTACGGTGCTGGAGATTTGCAACGTCGCGGCGGGACCCTTTTGCGGCATGTTGTTGGCGGACATGGGCGCGGACGTGATCAAGGTGGAGAACCCGGAAGGCGGCGATACGCTGCGCAGCTGGCCGCCCATCTCGGACGGCTACAGCGAGAACTTCGCCTCGCTCAACCGCAACAAGCGGTCGGTGACGTTGAACCTGAAGGACCCCGGCGATCTGGCCTTGGCGCGTGAATTGGCGTTGCGCGCCGACGTGCTCATCGAAAACAACCGGCCGGGCGTGATGGAGCGGTTGGGCCTGGGCTACGTGCAACTGCGCGAGGCCAATCCCCGGCTGGTGTACTGCTCCATCTCGGCGTATGGCCAGTCCGGACCGCGCGCGCAGGAAGGCGGCTTTGACCTGACCATCCAGGCCATGAGCGGCATCATGAGCGTCACCGGCGAGCCCGGCGGCGAACCGGTCAAATGCGGCGTGCCGCTGGCGGACTTTTCCGCAGGGCTGTACGGCGCGTTCGCCATCGCATCGGCGCTGCGCGCGGCACAAGCCAGCGGGCAGGGCACGCACATCGACGTGCCGATGCTGGGCGCCACGCTGGGCATCGCCGCGTTGCAGACGTCCGAGTTCTTCGGCAGCGGCAAGGATCCGGTCAAGCTGGGATCGGCCCATCCACGCAATGCGCCGTATCAGGCGTTCCGCTGCAAGAACGGCTATTTCGGCATGGCCGCGGGCAACCAGGCGTTGTGGAAGGCCGTGTGCGCGACGGTCGGGCGCGAGGACCTGCTGGCCGATCCGCGCTTTACCGACACCAGCGCCCGCGCTCGCAATCAGACGGCGCTGCGCGACATTCTGGAAGCGATCTTTGCTGAGCACGAAGCACAGGACTGGCTGGCACGCTTTCGCGCGGCCGGCGTACCGTGCGCGCCGATCAACACGTATTCGGAGGTGCTGGCCGATCCGCAGGTCGAGCACATGGGCTGGGTGCAGGCGCTGGAGCTGCCCAATGGCGTGCAGACCCGCACGTTTGGTTTGCCCGTTCGGTTCGACGGCGAGACCACGGCGCTGCGCCGCCGGCCGCCCGCGCTGGGCGAGCACAACGACGCGGTGCTGGGACCGCTGCGCGACGCTGGCAAGGGAGGCAAGCCATGAGCGTTCTGCGTATCGACCGGCAAGGGCCGCGCCACGTGCTGACGCTGGCGCGCCCCGAAAAGATGAATGCGCTGTCGGCCGATCTGGTCGAGGCGCTGATCACCGCGCTGGACGAGGCCGAGGGCGCACGTGCCCAGGTCATCGTGTTGCAAGGCGAGGGCAAGAACTTCAGCGCGGGCTTTGACTTTGGCGATTGGCAGACGCAGAGCGAAGGCGATCTGCTGCTGCGCTTCGTGCGGATCGAGACGCTGCTGCAGCGGCTGGCGGCCTCGCCGTGCCTGACGGTGGCGCTGGCGCATGGGCGCAACTTCGGTGCGGGCGTGGATGTGTTTGGCGCGTGCAAATGGCGCATCAGCGCACCGGACGCGACGTTCCGCATGCCCGGTTTGAAGTTTGGCCTGGTGCTGGGCACGCGGCGTTTCGCGTCGCTGGTGGGCGCGGAGCGCGCGCGCACGATTCTTGAACAGGCCGCCACCTTCAACGCTGAAGATGCGTTGCGCGATGGCTTCGTCAGCCGATTGGCCACCCCGCAGGAATGGCCGCAGATCGGCGAGGCGGCGCTGGAAACGGCGAGTGCGCTGACCGACGCGAGCCGCTCGCAGCTCTACGCGGCCCTGTCGCAAGAGACGCCGGACACCGACATGGCGCGGCTGGTGCGTTCGGCGGCGGCGCCCGGCCTGAAGGACCGCGTGGCGGCATATCTGCAGGCGCGCTAGGCGCGCCCCATCGAGCAGGGAGGAAGACAATGGCTTCAGGATTCAATCAGAAGAACAAGCAGTGCAGCTTGCAGGAACTGGCGGCGCTGGTGCCGAATGGGGCATCCATCGCGCTGGGCGGCAGCTTTCTGCATCGCGGACCGTTCGCCTTCGTGCGCGAACTGATCCGCCAGGAAAAGCGCGATCTCGAACTCATCAAGCAGTCGCCGGGCTACGACGTGGACATCCTGTGCCGCGCGGGCGTGTTGCGCCGCGTGCGCGCGGGCATCGTCGCGATGGAAGGTAACTTCGGGCTGGCGCCCTGGTATCGGCGTGCGGTGGAGCGCCACGAGATAGAACTTGAGGAACACGCGTGCGCCAGCCTGACGGCGGGGCTGCGCGCGGCCGCCTTTGGCGTGCCGTTCCAGCCCTGCGGCGGTCTGCATGGCAGCGGTCTGCCCGAACTGAACGGGTGGAAATGCCTGGACGATCCGTACGGCAGCGGCGAGAAGACCTGGGTCGTGCCCGCGATAAAGCCGGACTTCGCCGTGATCCAGGCATCCGAAGTGGATGCGCTGGGCAACGTGCGCGTGCAGGGCACGGCGCACTGGGACCGCATCATGTCGCGCGCCGCGGGCAGCGTGCTGGTCGTCGCCGAAAAGCTGGTGGACAGCGCCGTGTTCGAGGCGCAGCCCGAGTCCACACTGGTGCCGTATTTCATGGTGCAAGCCTTCGCGGTCCTGCCGCAGGGCGCGTGGCCGGGGTCGTGCTGGCCCGAATACGCCATCGACTATCCGGCGGTGGAAACCTACATGGACAAGAACAGCGATCTGCGCGCGCATTTGGCCGCGGCGCCCGAAGCGCGGGAGGGACATCATGGCTGAGCAATGGTCGGGCTTTTCGTACATCGTCACCAATCTGGCGCGCTTCATCCGTCCAGATGAAATCACCTTCAGCGGCGTGAACTCCACCATGCCCATGCTGGCGTGCCTGCTCGCCAAGCGCGCCTACGACTGGGACTTCGTGTACATCAACGTGGCGGGCGGCGTGAATCCGCGGCCGTCGCATATTCCGTTGTCCAGCTCGGATCCGGTGCTGGCCGAACACACCGCGTCGATCTTTTCCAACGAAGATTTTTATGACCTCTGCACGCGCGGCCGCATGGACCTGACTTTCCTGGGCGCCGCGCAGATCGACGGCGCGGGCTGCGCCAACAACTCGTGCATCGGCGACTGGCACGAACCCAAGGTCCGGCTTCCCGGCGGGGGCGGCGGGGCGGTGATGCTGCCGACAGCCAGGCGCGCCTGCACCTGGCGCACCGAGCATTCGCGCCGCACGTTCGTGTCCAAGCTGGACTTCATAACGTCGTGGGGCGGTTTTCACGGCGTGGTGACGCCGATTGCGGTGTTCATCAAGCGCGACGGCCGGCTGGCCCTGCAGTCGTGGCATCCGGAGTCCAGCCTGTCTGAAGTGCGCGAACGCACGGGTTTCGAGTTCGACGCCAGCGGCGCGGGCCCGACCGAACCGCCGACCGAGCAGGAAGCCCGCGCGTTGCGCGAGCTGGATGCCGACGGACAGTTCGAACGCGACGCCGCCGTCGCACTGCGCTGATGGCGCGCCACGCATCAACGAGCCCGGTACAGGGGGAGTAATCATGACGATTGCCGATGCCACGGTTGTGGCGGCGTTTGCGCGCTTGTGGGACCAGCCGGAATGGGCGGCGCGCTCTGCGCTGGTGACCGCCGAGGAAACGGTCAGCTACGCGGACCTGCGCCGCCGCGTGGGACAGGCGGCGGGTGGCCTGCGGGCCGCCGGCGTCGCGCCGGGTGATTACGTCGGCGTGGCGATGGAGCGCTCGCTGGCGCAGGTGGTGTCCCTAGTGGGCGTCATGGCGGCGGGCGCTTGTCCGTGTCCGCTGGAGCCGCGGCTGTCGGTCGAGGAAACCGCGCGGCGCGTGGCGGCGGTGGGCTTGACGTGGATGCTGGCGGATGACGAGAACGCCGCCACGGCCAGGGCCTGCGGCCTGCCGGAAGCGCGCGTGCTGGATGCCGCGAAGGTGGCGTCGAATGTGGCGTCGAATACCCCGGACTGGGCGGGCGCGGACATTGCGCCGCAGGCGCCGGGGCTGCTGCTTTTCACGTCGGGCAGCACGGGCAATCCGAAAGGCGTGCTGCTTTCCCATCAAGGCCTGGTGAACAACGCGCGCGGCGTGCTGGCGCACACGGGGCTGACGCCTTCGGATCGCCTGCTGCACGTCATGCCGCTGCATCACACCAACGCGCTGAACAACCAGATCTTCACGCCGCTGTTGGCCGGCGCCAGTGTGGCGCTGGCCGGCCGGTTCCGCGCGCAGGACATGCCCGGCCTGCTGGACGCTTTCAGGCCCACGATCATCACCGGCGTGCCGACGATGTATGCGCGCATGCTGGAGCTGACGTTCGATCCGGACAGCCTCGCCGGGCTGCGTTTCGCGCGCTGCGGTTCGGCGCCCATCACCGAGGCCTTGCATCGCCGGATCGAAGCCTTTCTTGGGTGTCCGCTCGTCGTGTCCTATGGGCTATCCGAGGCCACCTGCACGTCCACGATGAATCCGCCCGATGCGCGGCGCGTGGGATCGGTGGGGACGGTGCTCCAAGGACAGGACGTAACCCTGCGTTTGCCCGATGGCAGCGTGGCGCCGGCGGGCGCGGAAGGTGAGATCTGCATCGCGGGCGACAGCCTGATGCTGGGCTATCTGGGCGTGGAGAGCGCGGACACGGGCGCGCCCCGGCTGCTTCGCACCGGCGACCTGGGCCGCTTCGACGCGCAGGGCTACCTGACCATCACCGGGCGAATCAAGGACGTGATTATCCGGGGCGGCGAGAACATCTCGCCCGCGCTGATCGAAGGCGTGGTCACCGGGTTGCCGGGCGTCGCGGCCTGCTGCGTGGTGGGGGCGCCCGACGACGACCTGGGCGAGACGCCGGTGATCTTCGTGCAGCGCGTTGGCGAAGCCGCGCCCGACGCGGCGGCGATACAGGCCGAGGTGCTGGCGCGGCTGGGCCGGATCTATGTGCCGCGCGACGTCTGCTGGATCGACCGGCTGCCCGAGAATGCGGTGGGTAAGGTGGACCGCAAGGCGCTGGCGCGTCAGGCGGCGGCGCGGGAGGCTGTGCAGTAAACGCGAAAGGGGGCGCGATGCCCCCCTTGCGTGTGCATGGCTCAAGCGTCAGTCATTCGACCTTGCCGATCCGCTTGACGGCCACTTCCAACGAGGCCGAATCCTTTTTCCAGTAGTCGTCGAACGCCGGCGCGTCCAGGTACTGCACCGGGCTGCCGGTGCCCGCAATGCGCGCCTGCACCGCCGGGTCGTCCGCGATCTGCTTGACGGCCTGGCGCAGCTTGTCGATGACGGCGGGCGGGGTGCCGGCCAGCGCGAATACGCCGGACCACTGCACGAAGCTGGCGTCGTAGCCCTTGGACGTCAGCGACGGCACGTCGGGCAGGCTGTCCAGCTTGCCGTCGCCCCAATGCGCCAGCGGTCGCACGCGACCAGCCTGGATCAGCTGCATGACGCTGGACGGACCGGTTGCCAGCGCGTCGACCTGGCCGCCTACCAGCGCCTGCACCGCGGGACCTGCGCCCGTGAACGGCACGTGCATCATCTTGATGCCCGCGGCGTTCTGCAGCATTTCCATCGGCACGTGCATCGTGCCGTAGATGCCCGAACTGCCGTAGCTCAGCTTGCCGCCCTGTTTTTTTGCGGCGTCGATGAACTCGTCCAGTGTCTTGTATGGCGCATCCGCGCGCACGACCAGCACTGTCGGATCGGCCGTGATGCGGGCGATCGGCACGAACTGGTCGAGCTGATAGGCCGGCTTGCGTTCCAGCAGGCGGTCTGCGGCGGGCAGGATGGAGATCGACGACAGGCTCAAGAGCAGCGTGTAGCCGTCGGGCTTGGCGCGGCCCGCCTGGCCAATGCCGATGGCGCCGCCCGCGCCGCCCTTGTTTTCGATCACGATGGGCTGACCCAGCTTGTCGCCCAGGGCCTGCGCGAGCGGCCGGGCGATGGTGTCCGCGACGCCGCCGGGCGGGAAGGGCACCACCATCGTGACGGGCCGCTCGGGATACCCGGCGGCCATCGCGGCGTTGGCGCCGAGGCATAGCAAGGCGGCCGCGGCCGCCCGTCTGGCTACATGCTTGCAGCGCAGGTTCATGTCTCACTCCTTAGGTTTTTGCTGCGCGGCGCCGGTTTCTTGTGACCGGCGCTCGTTTACGCGGGCGTCAGACGAACCGGTTCTCGATGCGTCCGATGCCGTCGATTTCGATCCGGACGACGTCTCCGTTCTTGAGGAACTGCGGCGGGTTCAGGCCCTGGCCCACGCCGGCGGGCGTGCCGGTGGCGATGACGTCGCCGGGGTACAGGGTGATGCCGCGCGAGCAGGTCTCGATCAGCGTGGGGATGTCGAAGATCAGGTCTTCCGTATTGCCGTCCTGGCGCAGTTCGCCATTCACCCAGCAGCGCACACGCGTCTGGCGGCCGTCCAGTTCGTCAGCGGTGACCAGCCACGGACCCATAGGGCAGAAGGTGTCGAACGACTTGCCCAGGTCCCACTGCTGGTGGCGCATCTGCACGTCGCGCGCGGTGACGTCATTGACGACGGTGTAGGCGATGACGTGGCTCATGGCTTCGGCGCGCGAAATATTGCGGCCGCCCTTGCCGATGACCACGGCCAGTTCGGCCTCGTAGTCGATCTTGTCGGAGATGCCCGTGGGCAGCGTGACGTCGGACCAGGGGCCGACGACGGTCTGCGGTACCTTGGTGAAAACGATGGGCCAGGATTCCGGATTGGCGTCGTTGTCCTTGAACACGGAATCGCGCAGTTCCTTGGCATGAGCGTGGTAGTTGCGGCCCACGCAGAACAGGTTGCGCGGCTGCGCGGGCAGGGGCGCTTCGTGCTCGACCTGATCCCAGCGATAGGCCGGACCCGTTTGCGCGGGTAGGGCGCGGCCCTCGGCCAGCCATTGCACCGCCGTCAGCGCGCCGGCTGCTGCAAGTTGCGGAGGGAAGTCCAGCGCGGTGACCGTGCCGCCATCTTCCGACACCACGCCCACGCGCCGCTCGCCGTTGACTCGAAATACCGCGATTTTCATGCTTGCTCCTACGGCGGCCCGGGGCCGCCCGTGATGACATACCAAAAAATACCAATTAGTGGATGATTAGGCCCAATTGCTGGTGTTGGGCAGGATAAACCAAAATTTCTCCTAGGCGAATCCGTTTCTTCACGGTGGCGAAAGATTTTATTGGTCTGTTTTGGTATCATTCGCGGCGTCATCAGCCGGGGACATCCATGGACAAAGCCTCCGCCTTGCGAGCGGTCATCATCAAAAACCTGCAGTCGGGCGAATGGGCGCCGGGCCACCGCCTGCCGACCGAACGCGCGTTGAGCGAGCAATTCGGCATCAGCCGGTCAACCGTGCGCCGAACGCTGACGCAATTGAAGGAAGAGGGCCTGATTTCGCAGCGCGTGGGCAGCGGCACCTACGCCAACCCGCCTTCCGCCTTGGCGCAGACCGAGGCGCTGCTGCGCGGCGAGGTGCTGTCCACCAGTCCGGCCGAACTGATGGCCGCGCGGCTGGTGCTGGAGCCGGCCATTGCGGCGCTGGTCGTGCAGCACGGCACGCCGGCGGACTTCGCCGCGATGCAGAACGCCTGTGATGAAGCGGAGGCCGCGGCCAGCTTTGAAGAGTTCGAAGTGTGGGACGCGAAACTGCACGAGCTGATGGCCACGGCCACGCACAACCTCTTCATCGAAAAGGTGTTTGCACTGATGACCGCGGCGCGCTCGCAGGCGACGTGGGGCGCACTCAAGCGCAAAAGCCTGACGCCCGAGCGGCGCGCGGCGTATCAGGTCGAGCACCGCGAGATCGTCGAGGCGCTGCACGACCGCGACGCGGACCGCGCCATGGCGGCCGTGCGGCGGCATCTGGTGCACGTCAGGGAGAATCTGCTGGGGTAATGGAGGCCGGGCCTAGTTCACGCCCAGATGCCGTTGCAGCGTATCCAGAAACACCTTGGCCCGCGCCGGCGTCACGCGGTTGTCGGATAGGGCGTAGATGGTGGCCGGCGGCAGTTTCCAATCGGGCAGGATCTGTTCCAGCGCGAGTTCCCGCAGCGTTTGCGACAGCGCCTGATGGCTGGGCATCCAGGCGATCCCCAGCCCGGCGGTGGCCAACTGCACGCCCAGCGCCGCGCTGTTGGTGCCGATGTGGGTCGGTCCGCGAACATTCAACAGGCTTTCGCCTTCGCCCAGCGTCCAGTCCGGCAGCCCGCCCGTGACGATGCGCTCGTGCAGGCCCAGGTCTTCCGGGCAGGTGGGGCGCCCGAAGCGGTCCAGATAACTGCGCGCCGCCACGAGAATCCATTGCACCTGCGCGACGTGTTTCTGGATCAGCGCGGAATCCTCGAGCGCTCCCGTGCGCAGCATCAGGTCGAAGGGATGACCGCTGCGGGCGGCGCCTGCCGAGCCTAGCTCCACCTCGAAGGAGATCTGCGGATAGGTCTCGCGCAGTTCCTTCAGCACCGCCGGCAGGATCATTGTCAAACCCGGCATCACCGACACGCGCAGGGTGCCGGCCAGATGGTTCAGGCTGGAATGAATGCTTTCGTGCGCGGACAGGGCGGCTTCGACGTGCACCGCGCACTGGTCGAAATACTGCTGGCCGATCGCCGTCAGACTGACGCTGCGGGTGGTGCGGTTCAGCAGTTTGTACCCCAGCGTCTGCTCAAGCTGCGTCAGGCGCCGAGACAGCGTGGCCACTGGGAGGCCGAGTTCGGCGGCGGTGGCGGACAGCTTGCCGCGCTTGGCGACTTCCACGAAGTAGTGGATGTCCTGCATCGAAATGTCGTTTCTGTTCATGATGGTTTCCGGGCGCGAGCCTTGATTTCGAAGGTATTTTCGGCGTGATCGCGCGGGGCGATTGTTGTCATTGCGGCAACATCGTGGTCCCTGCGCCGGGGCTACTGCCGCGCTGCGCGCCGGCCTACGATTTGGGCGTCGAACAAGCCAGCGCAGAACCCGATAACCCCATCGGCGCAGCGCCCAACCCACCCAGGAGTCACCATGAGCCAACGTCTCAACGCCTTTGCCCAGTCGCCCGAACTGTTCAAGAAATTTGTCGAATTCAGCATGCTGGCCAAGGCCGGCGCGATCGAGGAGTCCATCCTGACCCTGGTCGACATTCGCGCCTCGCAGATCAACGGCTGCGCCTTCTGCCTGGACATGCACATCAAGCAGGCCAAGATTGCCGGCGAACGCGAACTGCGCCTGCATCACGTCGCCATCTGGCGCGAATCGAACCAGTTCTCGGCGCGCGAACGTGCATGCCTGGCCTGGACCGAAGCGCTGACCACGCTGGGCGTGCACGGCGTGCCGACCGAGGTGTACGAGCGCGTGCGCGGTGAACTGTCCGAAAAGGAAATCTCGGACCTTAGCTTTGCCATCATGGCCATCAACGGCTGGAACCGCCTGAACGTGGGCTTCCAGACGGTGCCGGGCTCCGCCGACAAGGCATACGGGCTGGACAAGGCCCAATTCAACTAAGGAACGATCATGAAAATCCTCGTCATCGGCGGCACGGGCCTGATCGGCTCCAAGCTCGTCAAGCTGCTTACGGAACGCGGTCATGAGGCCATCGCCGCCTCGCCCGCCACCGGCGTAAACACCATCACGGGCGAAGGCCTGGATGCGGCCCTGGCCGGCGTTGACGTCGTGGTCGACGTCGCCAACTCGCCGTCCTTCGAAGACAAGGCCGTGCTGGAATTCTTCCAGACCTCGGGCCGCAACCTGCTGGCCGCCGAGAAGCGCGCCGGCGTGCGCCATCACGTCGCGCTGTCGGTCGTCGGCACACGCCGCCTGGCCGAAAGCGGTTACTTCCGCGGCAAGATCGCGCAGGAAGACCTGATCGAGGCGGCGGGCATTCCGTACACCATTGTCCATAGCACCCAGTTCTTCGAGTTCCTGGGCGGCATCGTGCAGTCCGGCACGCAGGGCGAGGAAGTGCGGCTGTCGTCCGCCTACGTGCAGCCCATCGCGTCCGACGACGTGGCGCTGGCCATGGCCGACGCCACGCTGGGCGCGCCCGTGAACGGCATCGTGGAAATCGCCGGTCCTGAAAAGGTCAGACTGTCGGAGCTGGCGCAACGCTACATGGGTAGAATCGGGGACACTCGCACCGTGCAGGCGGACGCCGGCGTGCGCTACTTTGGCGCGCTGCTCGACGACGACACGCTGGTGCCAGGATCCAGCCCGCGCCTGGGCAAGATCGACTTCGAAATCTGGTTCAGCCGTTCGGGCGCAAGAAAGTAGCGGCGGGCACAAGGACCCACATGAGCAAACTGCGGCCTCCTCCCCAAAGCCTCCTGGACAAGTACCGGGGCGGCGACTTCCGTCCCCTGTACACCACCAGCGTGACGGTGCGCGGCGGGGAGGCCGCGCATGGGCGCGCCTCCGGCATCGCCATCTCGGATGATGGCGAACTGATCGTGGAATTGCGGCTGCCGGTGGAACTGGGCGGCACGGGCGGGGGCACCAACCCCGAACAGCTGTTTGCCGCCGGTTATGCGGCGTGTTTCCACGGCGCGTTGAGCATGCTGGCCGAGCGGTCGGGCCTGTCGATTCCCGAAGCCTCGGTCACGGCCACCATTTCGTTCGGACGAGATCCGGTCGATGGCTTGTTTGCGCTGACCGCCGACGTCAACATCCACCTGCCCGGCCTGGAGAAGGCCCTTGCCGAAGAACTGGTGCGCAATACGGAACGCCTCTGTCCGTATTCCAAGATGGCGCAGGGCGGCATTGAAAGCGTGGTCGCGCTGACGCAGTAGCGCGACTTGCTTCACGCCTGCTTCGCCAGCAGGCTGTCCAATATCTGCAAGTCCATCGCGCGGATGTGTTCGGTCATGTAATCGATGAACACGCGCATGCGCGCCGGCAAGTGTTGACGGCTCAGGAAACACAGGTAATGGCCGCGGTCCTCGGGCGCATATTGCGGCAGGCAGGCGACCAGCGTGCCTGCGCGCAGGTGGTCGCAGACCTGATAAGCGGCCATCTGCGCAATGCCGTGACCATCCAGCACCGATTGCAGCACCAGGTCGGCATCGTTGAACGTCAGCATGCCCGGCGGCGCTACCTTGCGCAGCTGGCCGGCCACCTTGAATTCCCACTCGAACACCCGGCCCGACGCCAGCTTGAAGTTCACGCAGGCATGGTCGGCGATGTCGTCGACGCTGGCGGGCAGGCCGTGCGTGGCGGCATAGGCGGGCGAGGCGCACAGCATCATCTGCATCGGGATGATCTTTTTGGCGATCACCTGACTGTCTTCCATGCGGCCGTTGCGGAAGGACACGTCGACCCGGTCCGTGGTGAAGTCGGTGGGGCCGTCATCCAGCAGCAGCTCGACCGAGATGCCGGGATTGGCCTCACGAAACCCCATGAGCAGCGGAGCAACGACCTTGCGGCCGAAACCCACGGTGGCGCACACCCGAAGCTGGCCCGACGGCGGGCCTTCGCGCAGATCGCGCATGTCGTCCAGGGCCTGGATGATGCGCTCGACGCCGGGGTGGCATTGTTCGTAAAAACGCTGGCCCTCGGGCGTGAGCGAGGTGCTGCGCGTGGTGCGCACGAAGAGGCGGGTGCCAAGCTGGTCTTCGAGCTTCTGGACGCTGCGGCTGACGGCCGACCGGCCGATGCCGAGCCGGTCGCCCGCCTTGGCGAAGTTGCCCTCGGCGGCGACGGCAATGAAAGCCATGACACCGGCATAGCTGGTGGCAAAGCTGTCGGCCAGGGAATCCGGTCCGTTCGAAGGAGTGTCCGAGGAGGGAAGGTAGGGTGTCGACATGGTGGCGGCGCCGCAAGTGGGTTGATCCTACAGCTAAGACGGCGCGCGCCGCAATCTTGTGACATCGGGCGCAAAAAAAAGAAGGCCTTCCGCTTTGGGAAGGCCTGCTGGCGTTCTGAAGGGCGGGGTCCGCCCGGCGTCCCTATTTGACTGGTGTCAGAGCGGGCGCGCCTTGCTTCTTGATGAGGACGACCACGAACTTGGCCGGCTCGGTCTGGCTGGCGTTGCGGCCGACGGTGTGGATGTCGTCGGGGCCTTCGTAGAAAGTCTGGCCGGGCTTGAGCGTGACTTCCTTGCCGCCCTTGACCTGCATGACGATCGTGCCTTCCAGGACGTAGACGAAGGCGGAGGCGTCGTGGCGGTGGACGGGGTCGGCGCCGCCGGGCGGGTAGTCGACGACGAGCATCAGGGCTTCCTTGCCGGGGATGTCGGGCAGGGCCTTTGTCATTACTTCGGTGACGACGGGGTCGGTTGGCTTGGGCGTGGTCTGGGCGTGATGGGAGGCGGCTTGGGTGGGCTGGCTGAGCAACGTCGCTGTTGCGATGAAGGGCAAGACGAATTTCGTGAGCTTTGACATGGTTTGTCCTTGGTGGGGTGATGGGTCTTATCGTAGGAGCGTGGGGGGCGGGGCGGTAGGTCCGTTCAGGGGATCACGGTGTTGCCTGGTATGCACCAACGTTTGTAGGTCGGCCGAGGTTTAGGGCGCAGCGGGTCGCCCGACGCAGTGGCTTCCGTAGGTCGCCCGACGCCGTGGTCACCGGGGAGGCGATCGCCCACGATTGCGGTCCGGAGCCTTCGCTCCGGACNNGGGCGCATCGACGGCGCTCGCCTCCCCGGTGACCACGACGCCGTGCTACGAGGGTCTTTGGTTTGGGGCGCTACAAGACCTGTGGTTAGGGCAGGAGATCTGCGGCGCCGCCGGGTTGCTGCCGCCCGGACGGCGGCAACCCGGCATTGGGTTGGTGGGGCGTCGTGACGGTGTGCGCTTGCGCGCTGGTGGTGGTGGGGGTGCTGATGGGCCGTCGTCACGGGGGAGGGGCGGTGATGGGCGGCGCGCGTCGACGGCCAGCCACAACCTGCCGACCTGTACGCGCGCCGCCCATCGGGCACTGGAGTTCAAGTGGCGATTGGGGACGCGTGGCTCGAGTTAGGAGAGAACGTCTGCCGTTGCCGGTGTCTGACGCCTGACGCAGAAGCAGCTACGCGCGAAGCGTCATCGCTTCGACGCAAGACGCAGCGTAAGCCCACGAAGGCCGCCCGCGCGGCCGCCCGGGGGCGGGCCCCGCAAGACGCTTCTCTTCCCCTCAAGTGTGTGCAAGAACCTCAAGAACTCAAGCCGTCCCAGCGCCCGTAAAGCTCAAGCAAGTCGAGCCCGGTGTGGCGTGGGCCTGGGGTGGGCGGGGCGTTTAGATGCGCCCGACGGAAACCGAAGGGAGCCGAAGGCGGACGAGATTCT
>NZ_DIEJ01000249.1:0-17404 GCF_002418565.1 Achromobacter sp. UBA5777
CGCCGGTTGCGACGTTGCTGGTCGTGGCCGCTTGCCCTGTCGGCGCGCCGGCGTTCGGTGTCCCCCCGGCCGACGCCGCACCAGCAGACGTTCCGCCCGCCGTCGAGGCAGCCGTTGCCGCCCCAGCCGACGCTCCCGCAGCCGATTCCGCCGCTGCCGCGCCACCCTGCTCAGCCAGCGCACGATCAATCGCCGCAGCGTCCTCGCCGTCCGCGATCAGCACGCCGATCACGGTGTTGATCGGCACCGACGCCGGCCCGGCCTGGATCACGATGCGGCCCAGCACGCCGGTCTGTTCGGCGTTGATCTCGACGATGGCCTTTTCGGTTTCGACTTCCGCCAGCGCGTCGCCCACTGCGACGCGATCGCCTTCCTGTTTGAGCCACTGATGCAGGATGCCGCCGGAGGCGTCGGCGGCTACGGATGGGAGCTTGATGAGGGTTGCCACGATGTTCTTCCTATTCAGCGGCGCCGGCCAGGTCGGGCCGGTACGCGGCGGGGTCGTCGTATTCGACGAGTTCGAGCACATTGCCTTCGGGGTCGCGGAAGAAGGCGAGCCACGTGCCTGGCCGCACTTCCATGGGCGCGGGCGCGCTGTCGAAGACGACGCCCTTCGATTCCAGATCACGCACCACGCCGCGCAGGTCGCGCACGATGAAGGTGAGGTAGGCGGCGCCCTGGCGGTCCAGGATCGCCGCGCCGCGCACGGCGGGTTCAGGCGCGACGGCCGGTTGCAGCAGCTTGATGCGCTCGCCGTACGGCGTCTGCAAGCGCGCGACGTCGTAGCCGTGCGCCGTGAGGCCCGTTGCCCGCGCCTTGTCGGCGGGCACCGTGACGCGGTTCACCAGCTTCAAGCCCATGACGCCGGTGTAGAACGCGGCCAGCGCATCCAGGTCCGTGCAGCAAATGCTGACCTCCATCGGCACGGTCATGTGCAGGGCGCTCATGACTGTTCTCCCAGATCGGCCAGCACATCGGCCAGGCCCGCCATCACCTCGTCGGTGTCGGCGAACGCCGCGCGTTCCAGCACCTTCGAGATGCTGGGCGAGGCCTCGCCGCCGGTGACGCGCTTGACCGGCTGGTCCAGCCAGTCGAAGTAGCGGCGCTGGATCTCGTCGGCCAGCATGGCGCCGTAGGACGTGCCGCGCGCGCCTTGCTCGACGATCAGGACGTTGTTGGTCTTCTGGATGCTGGCGCCGATGGTGTCCCAGTCCAGGCTGGCGCGGTCCAGCGTGCGCAGGTCGATGACTTCGGCGTCCACGCCGGCCTGTTCGGCCGCCGCCAGCGCGCGGCTGACCATGGACAGGTACGTCAGGATGGTGACCTTGCCGCCTTCGCGGCGCACTTGTGCGCGGCCGAAGGGAATGGCGTAATCCAGATCGCCATCGGGCACGTCGCCCGACGACGCATACAGATCCACGTGCTCGATGACCAGCACCGGATCCTTGGACGCCAGCGCCGTGTTCATCAGGCCGACGTAGTCGTGCGGTGTGGACGGGGCGACGATGCGCCAGCCGGGCGCCGTAGCGAAGATGCCGGCCGGGTCCATCGAATGCTGCGAGCCGTAGCCCGTGCCCATCGCGACCTTGGTGCGCAGCACGAACGGCACGTCGATGTCGCCGCCGAACATGTGGCGCGCCTTGCCGATCTGATTGA
This sequence comes from Achromobacter sp. UBA5777, assembly GCF_002418565.1. Taxonomy (NCBI): domain Bacteria; kingdom Pseudomonadati; phylum Pseudomonadota; class Betaproteobacteria; order Burkholderiales; family Alcaligenaceae; genus Achromobacter; species Achromobacter sp. UBA5777. The sequence continues at coordinate 1,657 of NZ_DIEJ01000249.1, forward strand.
AGATCTGGTCGGCCGCGACCCACATGAAGTCCGGGTACATGAATTCCACGACGGGCTTGTAGCGGCCGTCCATCGCCAGTCCGCCGCCCAGTCCGGCAAAGGCGTTTTCCGAGATCGGCGTGCCAAGCACGCGATCCGGGTACTTGTCCTTCAAGCCGCGCGTGGCGCCGTTGGTGCCGCCCTTCAGGCGGTGCACGTCCTCGCCCAGCACGACGACGCCGGGATCGGTTTCCATGCGGCGGTCCAGCACGTCGGCCACCGCATCGACGAACTTGCGCGTCACCTTCGCGCCGGTGTGGTCGGCGGCTTCCTGGTAGCGCAGGCCTTCCAGTTCAGCGCCGTCGCTACGCAGGCCAACGTCGCGGAAATCGGGGCTGGGCCACAGGTCGGCGCGAACGCGGCGCTTGCCGCCATCCGCCGCTTCCGTCAGGCGGCCGGACACGTCCTTCATCACGTCCTTGCAGCGTTGGCGCAGGGCATCCACCTCGGCCTGCGTGACGAGCTTGCGAGCGATCATTTCCGAGGCGATGCGGTCCAGCGGATCGCGCTGGCGCCACTGCGCCTCTTCGTCCTTGGTGCGGTAGCCGAAGGCGCTGCCGGGGAAGGGGCCGTTCTGGTGGAAGAAGCGGTAGACGTCCACCTCGACAATGGTCGGACCGTTGCCGGCACGCATGTGCGCAACGGCTTCCGACATGGCCAGGTGCACGGCCAGCGGATCCATGCCGTCGACTGTCCAGGACGGAATGTTGAAGGCCAGCCCGCGCGCGGACAGGCGCGGCTCGGCGGTGGACTCTTCCACGGTGGTGGACACGGCGTAGCGGTTGTTCTCGATGAAGAAGCACAGCGGCGTCTTCCACGCGGCGGTCAGGTTCATCGTTTCCAGGACCGACCCGATGTTGACCGCGCCGTCGCCAAAGTACGTGACGGCTACGCGGTCCGTGCCCGCATGCTTGTGCGCCCAGCCCGCGCCGGCGGCCAGCGGAACGCCGCCGCCAACGATCGCGTTGGTCCCCAATGCGCCGGCTTCCAGCCAGCGCAAGTGCATGCTGCCGCCGCGGCCGCGGCAATAGCCGTTGGCCAGGCCCATGATCTCGGCCAGCGTCTTGTGCAGGACTTCGTCGATGGCGGGCGTCAGCGGGTTGCGCGGATCCAGTCCAAGCGGCGCGACGTGTTGCAGCGCCTTCGCCAGGAACTGGTGATGGCCGCGATGCGAGCCGTTGATCTGGTCGCCTGCGCCCAGGGCCAGCACCGAACCGACGGCGCCGCCTTCCTGGCCCACCGACGAGTGCGCGGGGCCGTGCACCAGGCCTTCGGCGGCCAGCTCCAGCACGGCTTCCTCGAAAGCGCGGATCCAGTGCAGTTGGGTCAGCATCGTGCCGAGCAGCGCGGGGTCAGCCTGCTGCCAGTCCGAGGCCTCGGCCGTCAGTTGCCGCCAGGGCGCCTGGGGCTCAAGCGGTTGGTAGGTGGCCATGAATGAATCTCCAGAGTGTTTTTGTAAGCGTCGGGGGCAATCAGAGGTAGCTGTAGCGGCTCCAGCCGCCGTCGGCCACCAGGGTGTGCCCGGTGATGTAGGCGGCCTGGCGCGACGCCAGGAAAACCGCCAGGTCGGCCATTTCGGCCGGCTGCGCCATGCGGCGTAGCGGCGTGCGTTGCTTGAGGCGTTCGGGATCCAACCGGCCACGCGCCGCCAGGTCGCGCACCAGGTCGGTTTCGACGTAACCCGGCGCCAGCGCATTGACGCGCACGCCTGCGGGGCCCCATTCGACGGCCAGCGTCTCGGTCAGCAGCACCACCGCGCCCTTGGTGGCGCAGTAGGCCGCGCGGTCGGGGGCGGCGACCACTCCGTACATGGAGGCCAGGTTGATGATGCTGCCCGAGCCCGCGGGCACCATGCGCCGGCCCGCGGCCTGCGCGCACAGGAAGACGCCGGTCAGGTTGATGTCCACGGCGCGCCGCCATTCGTCCACGGTGACTTCCAGCGTGGGCTTGTTGGCCGAGATGCCGGCGTTGTTGACCAGCACGTCGATGCCGCCCCAGGTCTCGGCAACCTGCGCGAAGGCGCGTTCGACCGCGTCGGCATCGGTGACGGACGCCTGCACGGCCATGGCCTGCGCGCCGGTGCCTGTTGCCGCCAGACTTGCGACAGCCGCCTCGAGCGCGGCGGCGTCCATGTCCAGCAGCGCGACGCGCGCACCCTGGCGCGCAAACGCCTGCGCCGTGCTGTAGCCGATGCCCTTCGCGCCGCCGGTGATGACGACCGTCTGGCCGCGCAGCTCCGGATGGATGACTTCAGTGGTGTTGTCCACGATGTGTGCCTGTAATGGATGAGTACGTAGGCCGGCTAGACCGCCAGCCATTCCTGGACGACGTCCTGGCGCTCATGAAGCTGCGCGGGCGGTCCTTCGAACACGATGCGGCCGTGGCCCATCACGCTCACGCGCGTGGACACCTTCAGCGCGATCGTCAGCTTCTGTTCCACCAGCACCACCGACACGCCCTGCTTGTGGATATCCCGGATGACGTCGGCGATCACTTCGACGATCTTGGGCGCCAGGCCTTCGGTGGGCTCGTCGATCAGGATGACCTTGGGGTTGCCCAGCAACGAGCGGCACATGGTCAGCATCTGCTGCTCGCCACCCGACAGGTTGCCGGCCTTCGTGCTGCTGCGTTCCTTCAGGCGCGGGAAGTAGTCGAACATCTGCGCCACGGTCCAGTACGGCGCATCGTCGCGCCGGGGCTGCTCGCCCATGCGCAGGTTCTCGTCCACCGTCAGGTTGGCGAACACCTCGCGCTCCTCCGGCACGAAGGCCAGGCCGGCGCGCGCAATCTCGAAGGGACGTTTGTTGGTGATGTCGCGGCCTTCGATGGCGATGCGGCCGCCGGTCACGTCGACCAGGCCCATGATGCTTTTCATGGTGGTGGAGCGGCCCGCGCCGTTTCGGCCCAAGAGGCTGACCACTTCGCCGCGTCCGATCGACAGGTCGATGCCGTGCAGGATGTGGCTCTTGCCATAGTGGGCATGCACGCCCTGCAGCGACAAGAGGGGGGATTGCGTCGTCATACCGTTTCCTCTCCCAGGTAGGCCTCGCGCACGCGGGCGTCGCCGCGGATGGCGGCGGGCGTGCCGGTGGCCAGGATCTCGCCGTAGACCAGCACGCTGATGCGGTCGGCCAGCGAGAACACCACCTGCATGTCGTGCTCGACGATCAGCAGGGTGCAGTCGCGCGTTACGTCCTTGATGAGTTCGACCGTGTAGTCGACCTCCTGCTGCGACATGCCGGCCATGGGTTCATCCAGCAGGATCACCTTCGGGCGCGACGCCAGCGTCATGCCGATTTCCAGCGAGCGCTGCTCGGAGTAGTTCAGGTCGCCGGCCGCCGTGTCCTGCTTGGCCGTCAGCCGCACCTTTTCCAGCAGACGGTCCACGTCTTCATTCACGGCGCGGTTGCGCGCAATCGGCCGCCAGAAGTTGTAGACCAGTCCGTGCATGCGCAGCACCGCCAGCCGCAGGTTCTCGCGCACCGACAAGCGCGGGAACACGTTGGTGATCTGGAACGAGCGCGCAAGGCCAAGGCGGTTGATGGCCTCGGGCGCCAGGCCGCCGATGGACCGCGAGCGCAGGCTGATGTCGCCCGACGTGGGCGCGAACGAGCCCGACATCAGGTGAAACAGCGTGGACTTGCCCGCGCCGTTGGGGCCGATGACGGCGTGGCGTTCGCCGGCTTCGATCGCCAGGTTCACGCCGCGGATGATCTGCGCTTCACCAAAGGATTTGCGCACGTCGGTCAGGGTCAGGATCTCGTGGCTCATTTGGCGGGCTCCAGCAGAGGGGCGGCTTCGCCGGCGTCGCGCCACAGGGTCAGCGCCCAGCGGCAGGCGGCAAGTCCAACGGCAAACAACGCCACCGGCACCAGCCAGGTGGACACGGCAAGCGGCGCCCACTCCTGGCCGAACAGCGGGATCGCGGGCCAGCCGGCCTCGGGGTTCATGGCGAGGAGCGCGCGGTAGTCGCGCGCGAACATGCGTTGCAAGAGTTCCACGGTGAAGACGGTGGCGCCGGTCAGCAGCAGACCGCCGGCCACCGACACCGCGGCGCGAGGCAGCCAGTTGGCCAGGCCGCGTTCGCGCAGCGACTTGGCTGCGCGCTGCACCAGACCGACCAGGCCGTCCGGCACGAACAGCATCACCAGCACGAACAGGATGCCTTGATACAGCAGCCAGGACCGCGTGATGTCGGCCAGCGTCTGCGACAGGAACGTCAGGATCGACGCGCCCAGCACCGGACCCAGGAACGCATTGACGCCGCCGATGTAGGCGAACAGCACCGCGTCGGTGGACAGCTTGACCTCGAACAGCACGTAGTTGCCGGCCTCGATGTTCAGCGCCTGCAGGCCGCCCGCAATGCCGGCAAACATCGCCGACAGCGCGAACACCATCGTCTTGAGCGCGTGCGGGCGATAGCCCAGGTAGCGCAGGCGGTTGGCGTTCTCGCGCAGGCCCAGCGTCAACCGGCCGAGCGGTGTGCGCGTCAGGCCGTACAGGGCGGCCAGCGACACCACCACCCAAGCCAGCACCAGGTAGTACACCTCGATGTCGGAGCCGAAGGTAAAGCCCCACGCCGGCATGCGCATGGCGGATACGCCCGCCTCGCCGCCGAAGACACCCTTCAGGTGCGGCGCCAGCGCGTGCAGCAGTTCGGCCAGCGCCAGCGTGATCATCGAAAAGTACACACCCGAGCGCATGGTGGCGAACCAGCCGGCGACCACGCCGAACAGCAGTCCGGCCACGCCGCCGATGAGCGGCATCAAGGGTGTGGGCAGCAGGCCCGCGCCGCCCAGCGCATTCATCGCATGGATGGTGGCAAACGTCCCGACGCCAAAGTACGCGGCATGGCCGAAGGACAGCATGCCGCCCTGGCCGGCCAGCAAATTGAAGGCGCAGGCAAACAGTGCGGCAATCAGCATCTGCACGGCCGCCACGAGCTGGCCGGCAGGCAGCAGCCACGGCAGCGCGCACAGGGCGGCCACACACAGAATCAACAGCAGCGCGCCCGTGGCGCGGCCGGTGGAGGTTGCGGAATGGCTCATGCCTGCTCTCCCTTCAGGCCCGACGGCTTGATCAGCAGCACCACCAGCATCAACAGAAACGGCAGCGTCGCGGCCAAGCTGGATATCTTCACGGTCATCAGGCCGCCCACGCTCTCGGCCCAGTCACGCGCGCCGAACAGGCCGAACAGCGTGGCAAGGCTGGCGTCGATGCCGACCGAGAACGAGCTGATCAGGCCGATCAAGAGCGAGGCGATCATTGCGCCCTCCAGCGAACCCAGTCCGCCGACCACGACCACCACGAACACCAGCACGCCCAGTTCCAGCGCCATGTTCGGGTTGGTGGTGTAGAACGCGCCCGCCACCGCGCCGGCCAGGCCCGCCATCGCAGCGCCCACGCCAAACACGCTCATGAAGACGAGCGGCACGTTGTGTCCCAGCGCTTCGGCCATGCGCGGACGGTAGATGGCCGAGCGCACGACGATGCCCACGCGGGTGCGCGACAGCAGCAGGTAGATCACCGCGAACATCGCGATCGACACACCGCCCATCAGCAGGCGGTAGAACGGATAATCCGCGTCGAACACGCGGAACGCCGCGAAGTTCAGAAACTGCGGCACGCGGTAGTCGACGGGGAAGTCGCCGTAGAAAAGCTTGACCAGCTCGGCGACGATGAACGCCAGCCCGAAGGTCACCAGCAGCTCCTGCGCGTGACCGAACTTGTGCACGCGGCGCAGGAAAAAGCGTTCGACGCCCATGCCCAGCATGCCCGAGATGACCGTGGCCAGCACGAGGGCCGCCCAGAAGCCCGTGACGGGCGTCAGCGTGTAGGCGGCGTACGCGCCAATCATGTAGAACGAGGCGTGCGCAAAGTTCAGCACGCCCATCATTCCGAAAATCAGTGTCAGGCCTGCCGACACCATGAATAGCAGTAGGCCGTAGATCACGCCGTTCAACAGCGAGACGGTAAAGTATTCCATGTCCGCTCCAGGATTCTTGCGCGGGACGCCGGGCGTCCCGCGAGCGATTGCGCACGTTGTTTTTGCCCGGCCCGCGCCGGGTGTGCGCTTGTCATGTGCCGGCGGCGGCCCGTTCGCGTTTCAGCGCACGGGCCGCCGCGCGGGCATCACTTCGGACGTTGCATCTTGCAGGTCGCCTGCACCGGCGCGGACACGTCGGCCGCGGCCAGCACCTTGACCGGTTCAAAACCCATGTCGGTGCCGTCCGCCTTGTACTTGGCGTTCTTGCCCACCTTGGACACGACCATCGGCAGTTGCACCTGATGGTCTTCGGCGCGCATCGTGTAGTCGCCCAGCGCCGACTTGTAGGTGACCTGCTCCAGCGCCACGGCCAGCTCGGGCACCGACAGCTTGTCGTCCTTGGGCTTGACCTGCTTCAAGGCTTCGCCCAGGAAGCGCACGCCGATCACGGTCTGCGGCTCGGTGTAGCTGGGGTAGTGGCCGGTTTTGGACTTGTAGTCCTCGGCGAACTTCGCGCCTTCCTCGCCCGCAGCCTCGATGTTGTACGGATGGGCGATGTAATGGCCCATCGCGACTTCGCCGGCGTTGGCCAGGTTGCCCACCTGGTCCAGGAACACCGTGGCAAAGCGCACCTTCAGGCCGGCGGCCTGCGTGGCCTTCATCAGCAGCAGCAGGTCGTTGGACCAGTTGCCGGTGATCACCGTGTCCGGCGTGGCCGAACGGATGCGCGCCACGTACGGTGCGAAGTCCTGGATCTTGTTGACCTCGTGCAGCGTCTTGCCCACCACCTCGTAACCGTATTCCTTGGCAAAGCGCTCGGTCGCGCCTTCCATGTCCTGGCCCCACGAGTAGTTCTGGTTGATGGCGTACACGCGCTTGCCCAGCGTGCCGTCGGCCGACATCACCGACGCCAGCGCCTTCACGCGCAGGTCGGCGTTGGTGGTGAAGCGGAAGTGGTAGAAGTGGCACTTCTGGCCGGTCAGCTCAAGCGCCTCGCCGCCCACGTTCAGGAAGACGATTTCCTTGCCGGGGTTGCGCAGGTTGTGCTTGCGCACGTCTTCCGTCAGCTGGCCCGAGATCGCCGACGACGACCCTTGCACCAGCACCTGCACGCCCTCGGCGGCGGCGGCGCGGAAGCGGTCCGAGGCGCCCACCGGGCCGCCCTGGTTGTCGAACTCCACCAGTTCCAGCGGCTGGCCGTTCCAGCCGCCGGCGGCGTTGATGCGATCCAGCTCGTATTTGACGGCGGCACGGAACATCAGGCCGGTCGAGGCCTGCGGGCCCGACAGCGTTTCGATCAGGCCGATCTTGACGGGCGCGGCGTGGGCGGTCGCGGCGAGTCCGGCCAGGCACAGCAGACCGGTGGTGAAAGCCAATTTCATGCGTGTCTCCTCCGTGGAACGGGAGTGTGTGATTGCGTGGGTCAGGCAGGCGCGCACGCCGCATCGCCCGCATGCCGCAAGGGCGTGAGGGCGATGGGGAGCGAAGACGAGGGAATGGCGCGGACCACGAACGCACAAGGCGCCGGGCCGAAACGCCAGCCGGACAGGGCACGAAGCCGCCGGGGCGTCTGAAGGTGCGCCGTCGGACGTGCCGAGGGCGCGGATGCGGTCATGCTGCCGGTGAAGTTCACCTGGTTGTCCCCTGCCTGTTATGCGGCGTGTCGCCGTGTTTTTCTGACTGACTTGCCTGAAAGCGTCAGTTGATTTACGCTTTCCGCACAAGTTGTCAGGCAACTTTATCAAGTTGTCCGATAAATCATAGGCCAGGCGTTTTTCTCGTGTCAAGCAACGGATTCAGCAGTTCAATCAGAATTCGCACCGTTGCCGCGACAGCGCCGCGGACCGCTAAAAACAGCTTCAGGAGACAGGATGATTTCGTTTGAGGGGCAGGTTGCCGCCATCACTGGCGCGGGCAACGGCATCGGGCTGGCGACGGCGCGCCTCATGGCCGCGCACGGCGCGCGGCTGGTGCTGACCGACATCGACAACGCGCGGCTCGAGGAGGTGGCGGCAGAGCTCGACCCCACCGGGCAGCGCGTCTACACGCATGCGCTGGACGTGTCGGTGTCGCACGATTGCGAACGGGTGTTCGAGGCGGCGGCCAAGCATTTCGGTGGGCTGGACCACTTGGTCCACTGCGCGGGCATCTATCCGGAACAGCTCGTCAAGGACACCAGCGACGAGTCCTGGCGCACGCTGATGCGCGTCAATCTGGACGGCACGTTCTACGTGTGCCGCGCCGCCCAGCGCCATCTGCGCCACGACGGTTCGATCGTCCTGTTGACGTCGCTGGCCGCGCAGCGCGGCAGCTATGCGCACGCCGCCTATTCCGCCTCCAAGGGCGCGGTGCAGAGCTTCACCCGCAGCCTGGCATTGGAACTGGCCCCCCAGATCCGCGTGAACGCGGTGGCGCCCGGCATCATCGCCACGTCCATGACCCATGACCTGATCGGGCAAAAGGGCGCGCAGTTGCTGGAAAGCACGCCGCTGCGCCGGTTCGGCACGGCCGAAGAGATCGCGGGGACCATCGCGTTCCTGTGCTCGCCGCTGGCGTCATTTGTGACGGGCGAGGTCATGCAGGTCAATGGCGGGATCTATATCGCTTAAAGTGCAGGAACGCGGCGCGCCGGGACAAACCGGCAAATCTATAATTTCCAAGGCGCTGCCGCGAAGATGCCTGTCAGGACCCCCACGCGAGACATTCCTATAAACATGGCTGCCGCACCCGCGCGCCGCCCTCACGTTTGAAGATCCCCATGCAGCCCAGTCAAGAATCCGATCCGACGCGCGCCGCGCCTCGCAGTTCGCTGTCCGCGGCGGTGGCGGATGCCCTGGCCGACCAGATACGCCAAGGCGTGCTGGCCCCCGGCGACCGTCTGCCTACTGAAAAGCAATTGACCGAAATGCATTCGGTCAGCCGCGCGGTCGTGCGCGAAGCCCTGGCTCGCCTCAAATCCGAAGGCTTGGTCACGTCGCAGCAAGGCAGTGGCGTATTCGTCGATCCGAACTTCCAGAAGAACGCCTTTCGCATCGCCGCGCCGACGCCAGGCGACAACCAGGACCTGGAACACATCCTGGAGCTCATGCTGTCCATCGAGGTCACGGCAGCGCGCTATGCGGCGCAGCGGCGCACCGATCCTGACTTGAAGAAGATGCGGCAGGCGCTGGTGGGCATGGAGTACGCGCTCATCAACGACAAGCTGGGCGACGAGGAAGACTACCAATTCCACCAGGCCATCGTGCAGGCCACGCACAACCCGCATCTGGTGGCGCTGAACGATTATCTGGAAGCGAACGTGCGGCGCGTCATCCGCAGCGCACGCAACAACACGGCGCGCATGTATGCCGAGCGCATGGCCGCGGTGCAGAGCGAGCATCAGGCCATCTTCGCGGCTATCGAAGCCGGGGACCCCGATGCCGCGGGCCGCGCCGCGGAAGAGCATTTACGCAATGCGGCGGACCGGCTGCGGTTGTTTCAGGCGGAGCGCCCGGCGCCGGTCTAGCGTGCCTCGGTCTGGCGCGCCCGCGCGGCGCGCCGTCCTTTATGCGAACGTCTGCTCCATCTCGCGCCGGAACTGCACCGCCGTCGAGCGTTCGTCGTACTCCACATCGCGCCAGCGGATCGCCTGCGACTGCCGCACGGGGTTCTTCAGCTTGACCTTGTTCGACAGCCCCAGCGGCAGATAGCCTTCCTCGACCGAATCGGGGGCCGGCATCAGGCGCCCGTACACCGTGTAGCCGCCTTCGCCGTCCAGGATCTGGCCGGCCTGCAGGTCGCGCTTGGCCGTCGCCACGACGTCACCATGCCAGCCGGCCGGCGCACCCGTCGGCTCGCGCCGCAGGCCTACGCTGGCCACGCTGATGCCCAACTCAAGCCCGATCAGGTGGTACGGCTTGTACATGGCAGTGAAATTGCCGCTCGGATCGGTGACCAGGCCATATTCCTGGAAGCAGCGGCGCACGTAGTCGCTGTCGGCCGCCAGCGTGACGTACACGCCCCAGCGCAGGTCGCGGAACACCGGCCGGCCGTCGCGTTCCAGCGACGAAATCACCTCGACCTGGCCGCGATGGTGCAGCATGCCGCCATCTTCGCGGGGACGCAGCACGCGCGCCAGATCGTCCACGCCGCACGGCGGAAAGTGCAGGCCGGACGGCGAGGGCAGCAGGCCCGTGGCATTGGAGACGGCCGCCATCTCGATGGCGCTCTTGGTGCCATCCAGAAAGCTGTTGAACATCTGCGCATTGAAGTCGCCCGCCGCTACCATCTCCGCCGTGAAGCCGTAATAGGGCCAGACGGTATCGGGCGTGGACGTGTGGAATTCGGGCAGGTACTTGGTGCCCTTGCCGGCGGCCATGACTTCAAAGCCGCTGGCGCGGGCCCAGTCCACCATTTCGCAGATCAGCGCGGGCTGGTCGCCATAAGCCAGCGAATAGACGATGCCCGCCTCGCGCGCGCGGCGCGCCAGCAGCGGGCCGGCCAGCGCGTCGGCTTCGACGTTGACCATGATGATGTGTTTGCCGTACTCGCAGCAGGTCAGCACATGCGTGATGCCGGCCGCGGCCTGGCCGGTGGCGTCGATGACGATGTCCACGTCGGGACTGGCGATGACGGTGCGCGCGTCGTCGCAGAAATAGACCTTGCCGTTCTTGTACGCGTCATTGATGCTGCTGGCGTTGAGCGCGCCTGCGGGCCAGCCGACGCGGGTCAGCGCGGCGCGCGCCCGGTCGGGCACGAGATCCGCCACCGCGACCAGGCGCATGCCCGGCGTGCGCGGGGCCTGACTCATGAACATGGCGCCGAACTTTCCGGCGCCCAACAATGCGACTCGCAGCGGCTTGTGGTCGGCTTCTCGCTGCTTGAGCAGACGGTACAGATTCATGGCGCGGGCTCCTCCTGGGTGGGGCGTACGACTCCACAGGATAGTCCCAAACGATGACGCCTGAACAGGACTCAGCAGGACTCAGGCATCTGCCGTATAGAGCTCGCCGGCCAGCACGTTGCGCCAGTTCTGCCAGGTGATGCGCGGGCGGTCCGTCACCTCGCGGTTGTAGGGCGCGTCAAACAGGATGTGCTTCCAGCGTGGCCGCACGGCGCCTTCGATATGCGGCTTGTCGTCGATGAGCAGATGGCCCTGCACCAGCGTCTTGTCCTTGGTCAGGATCAGCCGGTTGGTGGCCTCGCGGCCCAGATTCTTTTCCACCCACAGGTATTTTTCGGCGACGCAGTTTTCAAACTGCGACAGCGGCGACGAGCAGATCCGCACATCCATGCCGAGCGCCAGCAGTTCCTTGACGGCGTCCAGCGCACCGGGCACGGGCGGCAGATTGCGGATGAAGCCCGGCGCGGTGTAGATCGCCTCGGCCATTCCGCGTAGTTCTGGGCCGTAATCCTCGCGGATGTAGAACGACTTGCGGTCCTCGAACGCGATGGGCGCGATGTCGGGGTGGCGCTCGCGCCAGGCGTCGATGAAGGCGTGTTCGAAATCGGCCAGCACGCCGTCTTGATCCAGCAGGATGATCATGGGGGTCCCAAACGTTGGCAACCGTAGGATTGTGCCCTAGCCGCCCAACGGCCGGGATTGCGCGACGATGCGGTAACGGCTGCCGCCCGTCAGCGACTCGGACGCGACCAGCACCATGCGGTCGTAATGCCAGTCCAGCGGCGCGGGCGCCTCGCCGGGCGGCTCGGCGTGCGTGATGTTGCGCAGCAATGTGACGTGCGGGCGGAACGGCTGGGTCGGCGGGGTCAGTCCATAGCCGGAGAGCCACAGCCAGAGATCGTCGTGGGCCTGCTGTAAGGTGGGGGGCGTCTCGGAGGGACCCGCCCAGAGAATGCGCTGGCGGTGGAAGACCCCATAGCGGTCCAGCCGCACGTCGCCCGCTGCCAGGCGGTGATCGGGCGTGGCGGCCGCCAGCTCGTCGGCCAGGGCGCTGTCGACGGGTCCGAGGAAGGCGAGCGTCAGATGCAGCGTCTCGGTACGCATGGCGCGTCCGCCCGTGACCAGCTTCACGGCTTCCGCCCAGCCGGCCAGCGACGCCGCCAGCGGGGGGGACGGCCACAGCGCGTAGAAGAGGCGGATGGTGGACATCCGCTGATTGTAGGTCGCGCCCGCGCTGGGTGGTGCCGACTGTCTAGGGCTTGGTGCGCCGGGTCACGCCAGTGTCAAAGCGTTCGACGCCGGGGCGAGCGGTGCTGGGACGGGCGTTCTGCGCGGAAGCGGCATCCGCCGTGGCCGGCCGGTCAAAGCGCTCGACGCCCGGGCGAGCCGGGCGGTCGAAGCGTTCCACGCCGGGGCGCGCGGCGGGGCGGTCGAATCGTTCGACGCCCGGGCGGTTCAGCCGCTCGACGCCGGGGCGATCCAGACGTTCTACGCCCGGACGATCAAACCGCTCGACGCCAGGCCGTGCAAAGCGCTCGACCCGTTGCGGCGAGGCGGTCTTGGCGGCCGCGCTTTGCGCCGCTTCTTGCTCACGCTTGGCGATGATCTCTTCGGCGCGCTGGTGGTGCGGCGCCATCTTGCGCACCATCACCCGGCCGTCGCGCGGGAAGTAGTTGATGCGGCGCGCGTGCACGTCGCCCAGATCCTGCGCCTTGACGGGGATGCCTTCGGTCTTGAGGTAGTTCAGGACGAACTCGCCGTTGCGCTCGCCGATGTTCATCTGCTGCATGGCCGCCAGCACCGCGCCGCCGCCGAACACCTTGGCTTCCAGGCGGTCGCGCGAAGCGCCCGCCTTGAGCAGTTCGTTGATCAGCACTTCCATCGCAAAGGCGCCGTAGCGCATGGTGGCCGACGCGGGCGACTGCATGTCGCCTTCGGGCAACATGAAGTGGTTCATGCCGCCCACGCCCGTGACCGGGTCGTGGATGCAAGCCGCCACGCAGGATCCCAGCACGGTCGAGATCATCATGTTCTCGTTGGTGACGTAGTACTCGTTCGGGAGCACTTTCACTGCCTGAGATTGGAACGCGCTGTCGTAGTAGTGACGCGTCGCGCGAGCTTCAAGAGCGGCCATTGGACTGATATCTGGGCAAAAACGGCGATTGAGACACTAGAAATGCAGGAAGAAGCGGCAATTGTGACAAAACATGTAAAAAAATGTCGCTTTATTCTTACATATCCCGGCAGTCAATGGGAGAAAACTGTGTAAGTACGACGAAAGCGTCGTTTATTGGAACTCCTCCTGACGCCCGCATGCAAAAAGCCTGTGCGGATGGCAGGCAACCATCCTACACAGGCAAGTTCGGGGTCTTTCCCCGGATCACGGGGATGAAGGGGGTTCAAAAGGAGGTTTAAAGGCCGGATTTCGCCCGACCCGGACCTCAGAGCTGGTAGCGCGCGGTCAGCATCAAGTTGCGCGGGTCGCCATAGACGTTGCTGGGAAAGCCGACACTGCCCGACAGGGCGTTGTAGTACCGTTTATCGAAGACGTTGTTGATGTTCAACTGCAAGTCCAGCTTCGGGGTTGCCTGCCAGCCCACCACCAGGTCGGTGACGGTGTAAGCGCCCTGGGTGATCCGGAAGGGCACACCGCTCGTGGTGCCCTCGTTGTAGATCGAATCCTGACGGTAGATCGATCCGCCGACGCGCCAGCCCTGCATGACGCCGGGCAGCCGGTACATGGTCGACAGCTTGAACAGGTGCCGCGGCGTGTCCGTGTCAAAGAGCGCGCCTACATTGGCGGGATTCGCATCCTTGCGGTAGCGGGCGATGGCCACCGTGTAGCCCGCGCTGACCTGCCAGTTGGGCGTGATGGCGCCCTGCAGCTCAAATTCCACGCCCTGGCTGCGCACTTCGCCGGCGGCCGAATAGCAGCTGACCGTCGGGTAGCCGGCGCACTGGCTCTGGTCGGCGCTGCGGAAGGCACGGTTCTTCTGGTCCATGCGGAACAGCGCGGCCGAGGCATTCAGCGCACCGCCGAAGTACTCGCCCTTGATCCCGATTTCGTAGTTCTGGCCGATCACCGGATCCAGCAGATTGTTGCTGGCGTCCAGGTAGTTCTGGGGTTTGAAGATGTCGGTGTAGCTGGCGTAGACCGAATGCTGGTCATTCAGGTCGTAGACCACGCCGGCGTACTTGGTCAGTTGGCTGTTGATGCGGTAGCGATTGTTCGCACTGACGGACGGCGTATTGGACAGGTAGTTCGGATAGGTGTTGACGGTGTCGTTGTAGTCGAACCAGTCCAGCCGGCCGCCCAGGATGAGCTTGAGCCGGTCGGTCAGGCTCAGGCGCGTCGTGGCGTACACGCTTTGCTGTTTGATCTTGGCGTCCATCCAGTCCCGCAGCGGAATGTGGGGATCGGGGACGGCGCTCGGGTCGAAGTTGTACAGGTCCAGGTTGCTGTTCAGAACCAGCCCCTGGCGGCTGTTGCCGTCGAAATCGACGTCGCGATAGCTGGCGCCCAGCACCAGCTCGTGCGTGCGGCCCAGCAGATCGAAGGGGCCGTTGGCGTACAGGTCCACGCTGCTCTGCTTTTCCTTGTGGGCGTTGCGCGCGCCCAACTGGCTGTACCGGCCGGTGGCGACGCTGTAGCTGAGGTAGTGCCCCTGCATGTCGACGTCGGCCTGCGCGTAGTACGCCGACAGGTGCATGCGCCAGCCGTTGCCGAACCGGTGGTCGAGCCCCGCGAAGGCGGAGTTGGTGGTCTTGTTCCAATGCTCCCAGTCATTGGCGTAGGACGTGGATCTCGGCAATCCCAGATCGCTGCCGTCGCGACCCACCGGCAGACCGGTGAAGCCGTTGCCGTGCAGCCGGTTCTCCTGGTGCAGGGCGCTCAGCGTTAGCGTGGTGGAGGCGCCCAGATCCTTTTCGAGGATTCCGTAGAACGTCTGACCGTCGCTGCTTTCGCCGCGTTTGTAGCTGCCGTAGTCCTGCGTGGCGACGACCGCGCGGCCGCGCAGGCTGCCGTCCTCCGACAGCGGACCCGAGGCGTCCAGCTCCGCCCGGTAGCGGTCCCAACTGCCGGCATTCACGCCGATGGACACCTGGGGCTCGGCGGTCGGGCGCTTGCGCACCAGATTGATGGCCGCCGACGGATTGCCCGCGCCCTGCACCAATCCGGTGGCGCCACGCACGATCTCCACGCGGTCGTAGATGGCCATGTCGGTCGCCAGCAGATCCTGCGACAGGTTGGAGCTGTCCAGGCCCACGGGCAAGCCGTCGTACATGATGTTGTCGACGTACATGCCGCGCGAATAGAAGGACGCGCGCTCCGGTCCGAAGCGCCGGAAGGTCAGGCCGGTGGCGGTCTGCACCACGTCGTTGACCGTCGCCAGGTTCTGGTCCTGAATGCGTTGGCGGGTGACGACGGTGACCGACTGCGGCGTTTCCCGCATCGACAGGTTGAGCCGGGTGGCCGTGCTCATGCTGCCGGTGGTGTACGACTCCGTGCCCTCGGTCGTGCCGTCGGTGGCAGCGCTGGCGGTCACGGTAACCAGGGGCAGCGTGGTGGCGCCGGACGCGGCGGATGCATGCGTGTCGTCGACACGCAGCACGAACGCGTCTGTGTCCAATCGCACGGCCCGAAGACCGGTGCCGGCGAGCAGTCGCGCCAGGGCGCTGGCGGCGGGCTGGCGGCCCTGCACGCCGGCGGTGTGCTTGCCGTCGGTTTGTTCGGCGGTGAAGGTCAGCATGATGCCGGCCGTGCTGGCCAACTGCCGCAAGGCGGGCGCGAGCGGGCCGGCGGCGATATTGAAGTCGGCTGCCGCGGCATTGGCCGCCGG
>NZ_DIEJ01000165.1:0-72155 GCF_002418565.1 Achromobacter sp. UBA5777
CCGACCGCCTGGCCGGCGGCGTGGCCGCGTGGCTGACCGCGCGCGGCCTGCCGCCCGGCTCACGCGTCGCCATCGCTGCGCTGAACCGAGCCGAGTACCTGCTGGCGTACTTCGGCATCATGCGGGCCGGTCACGTGGCCGTGCCGATCAACATCAAGCAGTCGCAGGAGAACATCGACTACGTGCTGCGCGATGCGGACATTGCGCTCGCGTTCGTGGATGGGCCCCGCCGCGCCGGTTTCGAGGCTACCGTGCCGGTGCTGGATTTCGACGACGCCGGCCCGCAGGGGTTTGCGGCGCAGATCGTCCCCACCGCGTTCACGAGTGCCACGCCCGCGCGTGAAGACATCGCGCAGATGCTGTACACGTCGGGATCCACCGGCAAACCCAAGGGCGTGCCGCTGACCCATGCCGGACAACTGTGGGCGCTGACCGCCACGTCTGGCCCCGCGAATCCGGACGCGCCGCAAGCGCGTTATCTGCTGGCGCAGCCGCTCTTTCACATGAATGGTCTCTTCATGTCCAAGCGCGCATTTGCCAGCAACAGCCTGCTGGTGATCCAGCCCGGGTTCGACGTGGCCGCCTACGCCGATGCGCTAGCGCGCTATCGCATCACCATCCTGACCGCCGTGCCCACGATGTTTGCGCGGCTGGTCAAGGATCCCGCCTTGCTGCAGGACCGCGACCTGTCGGCGCTGGAGCGCGTGATGCTGGGCTCCGCGCCAATGACGACGGCTCTGTTCGACCGCATCCAGTGTGCTCTGCCGCACGTGCGCATCACGCACGGCTATGGCACGACCGAGGCCGGTCCCGCCGTGTTCGGACCGCATCCCGACGGCTTGCCCACGCCGCCGCTGTCGGTCGGCTATCCGCTGGACGCCGCGCAGGTCCGGTTGACGGGCGGCGCCAGCCCGGACGAAGGCGTGCTGGAAATGAAGAATCCCGCTGTGCTGGGCGGCTATCACAACCTGCCTGAGAAGAGCGCGCAGGTGCTGAACGACGGCTGGTACTACAGCGGCGACGTGATGCGCCGCGACCCCGACGGGTTCCACTACTTTGTAGGCCGCGCGGACGACATGTTCGTCTGCGCGGGAGAGAACATCTATCCCGTTGAAGTCGAGAAGCTGCTGGAATCGCACCCCGACGTGCGACAGAGCTGCGTGGTGCCACTTGCCGACGAAGAGCGCGGCCACATCCCGGTCGCGTTCGTCGTGCGGCGTGCAGGCAGCACGCTGGACGCCGACACGCTCAAGCAGCACGCCCTCGATAACGGCCCGGCTTACCAGCACCCGCGCCGCATCCGCTTCCTGGACGACCTGCCGTGGGCGGGCACCAACAAGGTCGATCGCAATGCCTTGCTGCTGGAGGCGCGCGCATTGGAAGCCCGGCATGCCTGGACACAACCGGAAAAGGAGGCCGCATGAGCGCCGCACCGGATTCCCTGGCGGGCAAGACCGCCCTCGTCACCGGCGGCAGCCGGGGCATTGGCCGCGCGATCGCGGTGGCGCTGGGCCGCAGCGGCGCGCTCGTCGCCGTGCACTACAACGCGCGGGCCGACGCCGCCCATGAAGTCGTCGGCCATATCCAGGCGGCCGGCGGTCAGGCGTGGACGTTGCGGGCCGACCTGGCGGACCCGGAGGCGGCCGAGCGGTTGGCGCAGGATGCACGCGCCAGCCTGCGCGAACGCACCGGCGACGAGGGCCTGGACATCCTCGTCAACAACGCGGGCGTAGGCCTGCGCGCCCGGCTGCCCGAGGTGACGCCGGCGGACTTCGACCGCGTGCTGCAGGTGAATCTGAAGACCCCGTTCTTTCTGATCCAGCATTGCCTGCCGTTCGTGCGCGATGGCGGCCGCATCATCAACATCTCGTCGATGGGAACCCGCGCCGCGTATGCCGAAATGAGCGTCTACGCGCCGGCCAAGGCGGGCCTGGAAGCGCTGACGCTGCTGCTGGCCAGCGAACTGGGCGCACGCGGCATCACCGTAAATGCGGTCTTGCCCGGCGCAACCGCCACCGACCTGAACCAGCGCGCCCGCGATCCGGAACTGAGCCGCGTCATCGCGCAGAGCATCGCGCTGGGCCGCGTCGGCCAGCCCGAAGACATCGCGGACATCGTGGCATTCCTGGCGTCCAACGAGGGCCGCTGGGTCACGGGACAGCGCATTGATGCAACGGGAGGACAGCGGCTGTAGCCACGCGCGATACCGGCGCGGCAACGCTGCAGGGCCGTCCGGGACGCCGGCATACCCATATACATATGTGATATCGGTATTTTTCACGCGGCCGCATGTCTCTTAGGATTTCAGCGTTCTTCTTCCCTACGCTGGAATTGCCTTGTCACGCCTTACTCCTCTGGATCCCGCCAAGCTGGATCCCGCGACCGCCCAACTCTTCAATCAGCTTCTGCAGGACTACGGCCCGTACGCGAACATGCTGAGCGCGTTCGCGCCCCGCCCGCCGGCCTTGAAGCACTTCTTTTCGTACCTGGTGCAGTCGCGCGAAGACGGGCTGATCTCGCCGCGCCACCTGGAAATAGCGCTGCTCACCGCGTCCAAGGCGCATGCCTGCCATTACTGCGTCACCCTGCACACCCCCAAGCTGGCTGCCCACGGCATCTCGCAGGAAGCCATCGACCGCCTGCTGGAACCGCAGGTGCCGGGCCTGGACGAGAAGGATCTGGTGGTCCGCGACTACGCGGTGCTGGTCACACTGACGCCGGCACAGGTTAGCGATGCGTTTTACGCGAAGCTGCAATCGTTCTTCAGCGAGGAGCAGATCGTCGAGCTGACCATCCGCATTGCGCTGTGCAGCTTCTTCAAGCGCTTCAACGAGGCGCTGGAAGTGCCGCACGAAGACGTGGTGGCCCTGGAACTGGAGCCTGGCGCAGCTTGAGGCGGCGTGCAGTCGTTTCGCCATGAGCCCTACCCCACCCCTCAAACTTGAGATCCGCAATCTCTCCAAGCGCTTTCACACCGACACCGGCCCGGTGCAGGTCCTGGACGACATCAGCCTGAACGCCGCCAGCGGCGAGTTCGTCAGCATCATCGGCCCTTCCGGCTGCGGCAAGTCCACGCTGTTCAACATCCTGACCGGCCTTCTGGAACACGACGCCGGCACCATCGCGCTGGACGGCCGACCGCTGCCCAACCTGCGCGGCCGCGTCGGCTACATGCTGCAGCGCGACTTGCTGATGCCGTGGCGCACCGTGCTGGACAACGTCCTGGTCGGCCTGGAAATCCGCGGCGCGCCCAAGGCCGAATCCGTCGAACGCGCACGCGAGTACCTGGACACCTTCGGCCTGTTGCCCTTCCAGGACATCTATCCGAAGGCGCTGTCCGGCGGCATGCGACAGCGCGTGGCCCTGGCGCGCACGCTGCTGCCAGATCCGGACGTGCTGCTGCTGGATGAGCCCTTCTCGGCGCTGGATTACCAGACCCGCCTGTTCCTGGAATCGATGCTGGCCGACACCGTCAGCAAGCAAGGCAAGACCGTAGTGCTGGTGACCCACGACATCGACGAAGCCATCGCGCTGTCCGAGCGCATCTTCGTCCTCAGCGCCCGGCCCGGCCGACTGAAAAGCGAGCATCGCATCGAGCTTGGCACCCGTTCGCCGCTGCATGCGCGCCACGACAGCCGTTTTCCCGGCTACTTCGACCTGCTGTGCCAGGAACTCGACATACAGACCGCCCGCAAGGACGGCACCCACGCATGACCCAGACCTCCGCATCTCTTGCCCAGGGCGTCGCTTCGCCCGCGCCCGCACTTCCGCGTCCGGGCGTTCGCGTTCCCGTCCTGGCGACGCAGCTTCTCATTCTTGCCGTGCTGTTTGGCGCGTGGGAAGCCGCCGTGCGCACCGGCGCCGTCTCGGGATTTCTTTTTGGATCCCCGGCCGGCGTGGTGCAGGCGGGGTGGAAACTGATCGTGTCCGGCGAACTCTGGGAGCACGCCAACTACACGCTGTGGGCGTCGGCCGCAGGCTTTGTCGTCGGCACCGTGGTGGGCACCATTCCGGGTCTGGCGCTGTGGTATTCGCCCTATGGCGCCAAGGTGGTCGAACCCTTTCTGGTCGCGATCAACAGCGTGCCGAAGATCGCCTTCGCACCGCTGGTGATTCTGTGGTTCGGCACGGGCCTGATCTCCAAGGTGGCGCTGTCGATCTCGCTGACGTCCATCGTCGCGCTGCTGGCCGCCTTTCAGGCCGCCAAGGACGCAGACCCGGACATTCAGAAGATGCTCGTGTCGCTGGGCGCCACCAAACGGCAGATCTTCGCCAAGGTCGTCGTGCCGTCGGCGCTGCCCGCCATCATCGCCACATTCCGCATCAACATCGGCTTCGCGCTGGTGGGCACGGTCGTGGGCGAATTCATCTCGTCCAAGTACGGCCTGGGCCACATCATCTTCGTCGCCTCGTCGCTTTATGACCTGAACACGGTCTGGGTCGGCATCTTCTCGCTGATGGCGCTGGGCTTCGTCCTGTACGCCGGCGTGGACATCGCCGAAAAGCGCCTGTTGCGCTGGAAAGACCAGACCTACGCCACTCAATTCAAACTGTGAAGCGCACATTGCGCCGCTGCAAACCCATGAAAATCCGTACCACCCTGCGCATCGCCGCCGCCGCGGCCGCCTCTCTGCTGTCCGTGTCGGCGATGGCCAATGACAAGGCCGTCGTCTCGGCCGCGTTCAAGTCTGTGTTCTACCTGCCGGTGTATTTCGCCGAGGAACACGGCTACTTCAAGGACGAAGGCTTGGACGTGCGCATCGACGTCGCATCGTCGTCTACGAACGCGCTGGCCGCCGTCATCTCCAAGAGTGCTGACTTCTCTCTGCACGGCCCCGAATGGACCGCAATCTCCTTCGGCCGCGGCGCGCCCGTCAAGGTGGTGGGCGGCACGCTGAACCGCCTGGGCGTGTGGCTGACCTGCAAGCCGGCCTTCGCGTTTGACGGCTTCAAGAGCCTGAAAGGCGCCACCATCGCCACCGGCGCCATGCCGACCACCAGTTCATCTGCGTTCATCAAGCTGGTCAAGAACGCCGGCCTGGACCCCAAGCGCGACGTGAACCTGCTGGAAGTGCCGCTGGGTAACGAGATCGGCCCGCTCAGTTCCGGCCAGGCCGATTGCGCGGTGCTCTACGAGCCGGGCGCCTCGCAGGCGCAGGCACAGGGCTTCAAGGTGGTTTCCGCGTTTTCGCGCGAGATCGGCCCGTACACGTTCTCGGCCATCTCCACGCGCCAGGACATTGCCCCCCAGGTCTCGCAGAAGTTCGTCTCCGGCATTGATCGCGCGCTCAAGGCGATCCGCAAGGACCCGGCCGCCGCCGTGGCCAGCGGCCTGAAGCTCTTTCCCAACCTGGATCCCGCCGTCGTGCGCGCGTCGGTGCAGCGCCTGATCGACGACGGCGTGTTCGCCGATTCCGTTGCGGTGCCCGAGCAGGCGTTGAAGGACGCGCTTCAGACCCAGATCGACCTGGGCAATCTGGACCGCATCCCTGCCGATGGCAAATGGCTGGATCTCGGCTATGCGGATTCGATAGCCGGAAAGACGTACTGACGCGCAGTCAGAAGCGGTGGCGCATACCCACCGCGTACTGGGACTGATGCCAGGACGGATCGTCCCAGGCGCCCCGCATATAGCCGTAGATGGCGTACACGTTGGTGCGCTTGGACAGGTCGTACACGTAGCCTGCCGAATAGATCTGCTGGGAATGCGTGGCGCCATCGCGTTCGAGCGCACCGCCGCCGGGCAGGCTGCCCTGCCACGATGCCATCACGGTGCTCGCGCCCGAGCGCCAGGCAGCGCCCGCCATCACGCCATGCACGGTGCTGCCCGGAAAGTAGACGCGCTGCCCGGGTGACGGCACGGCCGGAATGGTGGAGCCGTTGCGCATCACCGACCAGCCGGCATAAAGCGTGAACGCATCCACCGTCGCGCGGCCCGCAAGCGTGTACGCGTACGGACGGCGGTCGGCCCCGGCGTTCGCCATGGCGGCCGATTGCACCGTTCCGTCCGCCCAGCTCGCGCCCTCATAGGTTGCGGCGATCGAATAGCCCGGCTGATCGAACACAACGGCGGCGCTGTACAGCTTGTTGGTGGACGCGGTCTTGAATCCGCCCCCGCCGTCGTAATCCATGCTGGCATCTACACCCGCACGCAGGCCGCCCACGGAGGGACTCCAGTACGACACCGTGTTGTCGGCGCGATTGGCGTTGTACGGCAGCAGCGCGGTCTGCGCGCCGGTGATCAGATACGACGCCAGGAACGCATCGTAGTCCGCCAGCGTGGCGGACGACACCGAGGTCTGCCGCCCCAGCCGAAGGTCGCCGAAACCGCCCGACACGCCCACCCACGCCGCGCGTCCAAACAGGCGTCTGCCTTGCGCCGAGTTGCCGTTGTTGGCCAGAAAGCCGCTTTCCAGCTGGAAGTTCGCGCGCAGGCCATTGCCCAGGTCTTCGCTGCCGCGCAGCCCCCAGCGCGAGCCGGACTGCACACCCGACTGCATGTTGATGGCCGTGCCGCGTTCCTGCGTGGAAAACCCCGCGATGCTCAGGTCGACGACGCCATACAGCGTCACCGCATTTTGCTGCGCGTCGGCCGCCCATGGCGCCATCAATGCCGCGACGCCCACGGCAAACTTGCGTGCTGCCATCGCCTGCCTCACAGGTACTTGAGCCAGGCGATATCGCGGCGCGCGGCCTTCAGGCGTCCGAACCAGCGCACGGGCCAGAACAGCGCCACGGCCAGCAGGATCGAAATCAGCCACACCGACGCCATGCCATCCACGCCGAAATACTTGCCCTGGTTCAGGCCCCAGATGGCTTCGCCGCCCAGGTACAGCGCCTTCAACACGTACAGGTGCAACAGGTAGAAGAACATGGGCGCGGCGCCAAACACGCACAGCGCGCGGACCCAACCGGCCGATTGCGCGCGTTCGATCAGGACCAGCAAGCACAGTCCCAAACCCAGTGTCAGCAGCAGGAACATCAGCGACGGCGGGTATTTGGTGATGTTCACAAAGCTCATGACGGTATGGAGCGTGTCGTCCTGCACCGCCCACTTTTGCGACTGCCCGTAGCCATTGAGCGCGCGCAGGACCACAAAGCCCGCCACCGCCGCCAGCCCGGCCGTCCACAAACGGCGCTGGCGCACGGCGGCGTCCGAACCCGGCTGGAACCACGGTCCGGCCGCGTACCCCAGCGCAATCGCGCCGATCCACGGCAGCAACGGGTACGACGTGCGCAGGCGCAGCGTGTCGCTGACTTCGATCCAGCCGCGATCATGCAGCACTGCCCACGGCACGTGCATCACGTGGCCGGCGGCAAAGTGCACGGCATCCAGCGCGTTGTGGCCGGCGACCAGCACCACGCCCACGACAATGAGCGCCCAGCGCGGCAGCCACAGCAAAGCGGCCAACGACAGCATGGACAGGCCGATCACCCAGATCACCTGCAGGTACACGACAGACGGGGGAAACTGAAAGGTCCACGCGAAGTTCACGACGATGACTTCGAGGGCGATCAGGAATGCGCCCCGCTTGGCCAGAAACGCCGCCGTGGCGCTGCGGTCACCAGCCTTCGCGCCATACAGCCAGGCCGACAGGCCCGTCAAAAACACGAACACCGGCGCGCACAGATGCGCCAGCAGGCGCGAGAAAAACAGGTCCGGCGGCGTGGCGGACACGTCCATCGGGTCGCCAACCTGGTGATGCAGGAAAAAGGTCTCGCGCACGTGGTCGAGCAACATGATGACGATGACCAGGCCGCGCAGCGCGTCGATGGAACGCAGCCGGGAGGCGGCGGGAGGGGAAATGAGAGAAGCCATGGAGGAATGCGGGAGATGCTTGGAATGCCGGTCGCACGCCGGGAGGCGCGCGGCGCGAAAAAAGCCAGAATAGTAATGTAATAACATTACTGTTCCAAGACAAATCGCCCGGCTCGTCACCCACCCGGCGGTTGGCCAACCTGCACGATCGTCCGAGTGCGCCCCCGTTCCAGCGTCTTAACAGGATCTTGAGACACGCCTCCCTAGAATCCGGAACGATTCTCATTGAGGCACTCAAGATCGTCATGGCGCAACAACAAAAAACACACTCCCAGGGCGCGTTCGCCCTGAAAGCCTTGGGCATGGCGCTGGGCGCCGCCGCCTCCACGCAGGCCCACGGCCAGACGCCCCCGGCAGACAACGCGGTACTCCTGGCGCCTGTCACCGTGCAGGCCGATGCCCCGCCCTTCAAGGCCGATCGCGTGCAGTCCGGCAAGTTCACCGAGCCGCTGCTCGACACCCCGCAAAGCATCACGGTCGTGCCGCGCGCGGTGCTGGAAGAGCAGCAGGCCAAGAGCCTGCAGGACGTGCTGCGCAACGTGCCGGGCATCACGTTCAGTTCGGGCGAAGGCAATCTCGGCTGGGGCGACATGTTCACGATCCGCGGGTTTTCGGCGGAGCAAAGCATTACGGTGGACGGCATCCGCGACGCGGGGCTGTCCAGCCGCACCGACATCTTCAACCTGGAGCAGGCGGAGGTCTTCAAGGGCACGGGTTCCATCGAATCCGGCATCTCGGCCGTGGGCGGGAGCGTCAACCTGGCCAGCAAGGAAGCCCGGCTGGGCTCGTTCTACAAGATGTCCGGCGGCTTGGGCACGGACCACTACCGGCGCATCACCGCAGACCTGAATCAGGAACTGACGGACAGCGCCGCCCTGCGCGTCAACCTCATGCGCCATCACAACGGCGTGGCCGAGCGCGACGTGACGGAGTTTGACCGGTCTGGCGTCGCGGCCTCGCTGGCGATGGGCCTGGGTTCGCCCACCCGTGTCACGGTGAACTACCTGCATCAGGAAGACGACAACATCCCCGATGGCGGCGTGCCGATTCAGCGCGGCTCGGGCGGCAAGCGCATGCCCAACGTGGCACGCAATGCCTGGTACGGCGACCCCGGCTTGTACACGGAGCAGACGCGCACCGATCAGGCAACGATGAAGGTTGAGCATGACTTCACCCAAGCGGCGCGCGTGACCAACATCAGCCGCTGGCAGCAGACCGACCGCATCGGCGTGCTGGCCCCGGCGCGCTTCAATTCCACGTCGCGCACGTCGTACGGCTACGTGGGCGCCGGCCCGCTGGTGCAGAGCGCGGACGGCATTGCCTCGTACAGCGGTTTCACGCCGCTGCGCGATCCCTCGCCCTATGCCCAGTTGCGCGGCAACGACTTCGGCACGTCCAAGCGCTACACCATCCTGGCCAACCAGACCAACCTGAACCTCGACTTCCATACCGGCGGCATCAAGCATGCCGTGGTGACGGGCGTGGAGTTCTACAAGGAAACCTACGGCGACCATGCGCGCACCATCCGCGCCCCGTCCGTGAATCCCGTGCTTGACCTGCGCAACACCGGCGGCGTGGACATGGGCGGCGTGGATACGCTGAAGGGCGATTCGGGAAACAAGGCCGAAGTATTCAATGCCGGCCTGTACGCCGCGGACACCGTGACCTTCAACCCGCAATGGATGCTGCAAGGCGCCTTGCGTTACGACCGCTACCGCGTCACGCAAACGGCGGGCGCCGCCACGCAACGCGTCACCGACGGCGCCTTCAGCGGCCGCATCGGCCTGACGTACAAGCCCGTGGAGAACGGAAGCGTCTACGTTTCATACAGCCAGGCCGCGCAACCGTCGGCCATGGGCGCGTCCACCAACAACAACATCTATGGCGCCACCGGCTCCGACACCTACAAGCCGGCCGTTGCCCGCACGTGGGAACTGGGCACCAAGTGGGATGTGGCGGGCGGGGACCTGTCGTTGACGGGCGCGATCTTCCGCACGGAACTGACGGACTCATGGGAATACGGGGACGACGCCACCGATGTCGTGCGCGCCCTGCCCGCCAAGCGCGTGGACGGCATCGAGCTGGGCCTGTCGGGCAACATCACGCCGCGCTGGTCCGCCTTTGCCGGCGTCAGCGCCATGAAGAGCCGCATCACCAAGGGCGCGAACCAGGGCGAAGAAGCCAAGAACGTGCCGGACCTGACGTTCAACCTGTGGGCCACCTACGCAGCTACGGAAGACCTGTCGCTGAGCTATGGCGCGCAGTACGTGGGCAAGCGGCGTTACACGGACAACAAGTACGTCGGCGGCAAGAACAACAACAGTTCCACCGTATCCGGTCCGTACGGCACGCATCCGGTCTGGGTGCGCGACAACGAGAAGGCGCCGTCCTACTGGCTGCATTCCGTGGCGGCGCGCTACCGGCTGAACAAGAACGTGACGCTGGGGGTGAACGTGGACAACCTGTTCAACAAGTTCTATTACAGCCGCATCGGCGCCTCGCTGGATGGCTTCCAGCTGTACGGGGTGCCGGGCGCGGGACGCACGGCGCTGTTCACGGCCGACGTCGCGTTCTAACCCGCAGGAGCCGGCGCGGGGCCGGCCAGGTCCACCCGGAACTGGCTGCCCTGCCCGGGCCGCGATTGAAGCGACACGCGCCAGCCCTGGTGCTCGCAGATGCGTTGCACCAGCGACAAGCCCAGCCCCAGATTGCCGTCGTCCGGCTGATCGCCGCGCACGAAGGGGTTGAAGATGGAAGCCTGCCGTTCCACCGGAATGCCAGGACCGTTGTCGTTCACTTGAAGGTAATCAGCCCCTGCCGTGACGACGATGCTGGCCTGCGGGCCTGCGTACTGAAGCGAATTGCGGATCAGGTTGGACAGCACCGCGCGCAGCAGCGGCGCGGGGAACAGCAAGGCCGCTTCCGGGGCACCCGATGCGTTCAGCGTCAACTGCATGCCGCGCCGCTGCGCCACCGGCGACCAGGCGGTCAACTGGCCGCGCGCGGTGTCCGCGGCGCTTTCGCGCGGAAACAGGCCGGCCGCGTCGCCGCCGCGCGCCAGCATCAGGTAGGTGTCCAGCCGCTCGCCCATGTCGGCCGCGGCTGCCTCGATACGGCCAAGACGGGCCTGTCCTGCCGCGTCCAGCGTCTGTTCTTCGCGCAGCAGCTCGCAGGAACTGGAGATCACCATCAGCGGCGTACGCAATTCGTGCCCCACGTCGGCCGTGAAAAGCTGCTCTCGTCTGAGCGCCTGTTCGAGCTGGTTGTAGGTCGAGTCGAAGGCGGCCGCAAGCTGGCCGATCTCGTCCGGCGGATAGTCTTCGGCCAGCCGGGTCTGCGGCGGCTGCGCGCCGCGCGTATTGACCTGGGCGGCCAGCCGCGCAAGCGGGCGCAGCAGACGCCGCGTTGCCAGGATGCCCAGGACAAACGCCAGCGCCAGGCTGGCCGCCAGTCCCGTCACCGCGGTCCAGTGCGACGCCGACTGGTTCTGCTCGTACTCGGTGTAGTCGCGCAGCAGCATGTAGCGCTGGCCCTTGAAGTCGTCGACCATCACATGCCAGACGCGATCGTTGCGCTCGATCTTGTGAAATCCCGGCGCCAGCGGGCGCAGCCAGTCAGGAAACGCCGCGCTGCCCGGATCGCCATGAAAGAAGCGATTGGGCCGCCCGGGATCGATGCCCGCCAGGAAATCGCCCCGCACCCGCTCCACCGCCATGCCCATGTCGATGCGCTGAAGATGCGCCTCCAGCTTGCCGACGCTCCACACCGACAACCAGGTCAGCAGGCCCGCCACCAGCAGCGCCAGGGCGACATAGGTCAATACGAGATGGCGCGCCAGCCCGCGCCGCGCCGCGCGTCTGCCCCGGTTAACCATCGTTCGCGGCCCGCAGCTGGTAGCCGATGCCATGCACCGTGTGCAGCAGCGGCGTGTCGTAGGGCTTGTCGACCACGTGGCGGATCTGGTGGATGTGGGTGCGCAGGCTGTCGCTGTCAGGCGGCGAGTCGCGCCACAGCGCCTCTTCCAGCCGGGCGCGATGGACCACTGCCGGGCTGGCGCGCATCAGCAGGGTCAGCAGTTGCAGCGGAGACGGCGGCAAGCGCAGCGGCTGGCCCGCCCGCGCTAGCGCCAAGGTGCCGGTGTCCAGCGTCAGGTCGCCCACGCGCAGCACGCGGGCCGCGCCCGCCCCGCTGGCGCGATGCAGCAGCGCCTTGACCCGCGCGGCCAGTTCGGCCAGCGCAAAGGGCTTGACCAGGTAATCGTCCGCGCCTGCGTCAAAGCCGGTCAGGCGGTTATCCAGCGTATCGCGGGCCGTGACCATGATGACGGGGGTGTTGCACGCCGCCTCGGTGCGCAGCCGGCGGCACAACTCGTAGCCGTCCAGCCGCGGCAGCATCAGGTCCAGCACGATCAGGTCAAATTCGCCGGACGCCGCCATCGCATAGCCGCGCTGGCCGTCTTCGGCGCAATCGACGATGTAGCCGCGCCGCGTCAGGTGATGGGTGATGTTGGCAAGAATGTCGGGGTCGTCTTCGATGACGAGAACGCGCATGGCGGGATCGCTCGGCGAATAACAATCAATCTCACATTGTAGGGGCGCGGCCAAAAGCGCGGCGGCGATGCGGCGGCATTGCCACAGCCGCTGCGCGTCTTAACGAATTCTTGAGGAGGGTTGGCGGACACTGCCCGGCGATAAGAATGGTTCGCGTTACCTGCACCCCGCGGCTGACGCCCCTGAAGGATTCGCCATGCGTTCGATTGCCCTTTTCCGTGCGGCCGTGACCGCCGCCGCCCTGATCTGCGCCCTGCCCGGCGCCCATGCCCGCGAGGTCACCGACCTGGCCGGCCGCGTCGTGACGGTCCCCGACCACCCGAAACGCATTCTGCTGGGCGAGGGCCGCTTCGCTTTTGCGATGGCGCTGCTGGACCGGCACGATCCCGTGGCGCGCGTGGTCGGCTGGCAGGGAGAGCTGAAGCAACAGGATCCCTATTCCTGGAACCAGCTCGTCAAGCGCTTCCCCAAGGCGGCCGATGTGCCGCTAATCGGCAAGACGTCGGAGGCCAGCGTCAGCCCGGAAAAGATCGTCTCGCTGCGGCCCGACGTGGCGATCTTCAGCGTCAGCGGCCATGGGCCGGGCCGCAACAATCCGATGATCCCGGCGTTGCAGGAAGCCGGCATCCCGATCGTTTTCATCGACTTCCGTCAGCACCCCGTGCGCAACACCGTGCCCAGCATGCGCATCCTGGGCCAGGCGCTGGATCGCGAAGCCGAGGCGGAAAGCTACATCGCCTTCTATGAAGACCACCTTGCCCGCGTGCGCACGGTCGTGGAACCGGTGCCGCAGGCGCAGCGGCCGCGCGTCTTTGTGGAGATGCTGGCGGGCGTGTGGCCGGCCTGCTGCCACACCACCGGCAACGGCAGCTTCGGCGACCTGCTGGAAGCCGCGGGCGGCGTCAATGTCGCGGCGCCCGTGCTGCCCGGCGCGATCGGCGACGTGAGTCTTGAGTTCGTCATCGACGCCAAGCCGGATGTCTACATCGCCACCGGCAGCCGTTCCGAACCCGGCCGTCCGGGCCTTCTGGCCGGTCCCGGCGCCGATCCGAAGGTATCCGCCGACAGCCTGACCACGCTGCTGGACCGCGACGGCATCCGCGATCTGGACGCCGTAAAGCAGCATCGCGCCTACGGCATCTGGCATGCGTTCTACAACTCGCCCTACAACGTTGCCGCCATCGAGGCGATGGCCAAATGGCTGTACCCCGAACGCGCCGCCGCGCTGGATCCGCAAGGCACGCTGGACGCGCTGTACGGCCAGTTCCTGGATCTGGACAACGCGGGCGCCTTCTGGACGTCTCCGGCCGCATCTGCAAAGTAGTCCGCCATGACCGGATTCGCCCCCGCCGCCGCATCGCCCGCGGCGTCAGTGCCTGACGACCCCATCGCCGCGTACCGGCGCGCGGTGCGCAAGCGCCTGCTGCTGACCGTTGTACTGGTGCTGGCCATCGTGGCCAGCCTGCTGGCTGATATCGCGAGCGGACCGGCCTCGCTGTCCTTGCCCGAGCTGCTGCACACGCTGCTGCACCCCGATGTGTCAGACACCGGCACGCGCGTCATCGTCTGGCAATTCCGCTTGCCCTATGCGCTGATGGCGTTGCTGGTCGGCGTGGCGCTGGGCCTGGGCGGCGCCGAGATGCAGACGATGCTGGACAACCCGCTCGCCAGCCCCTACACCCTGGGCGTCTCGGCCGCAGCGGCGTTCGGCGCGTCGCTTGCCATTACGTTGGACTGGCATCTGCCCGCGCTGCCGGCCGGCATGACGGTTTCCGTATCGGCGTTCGCCTGCACGCTGCTGTCCGTGCTGGTGCTGGAACGCGTGGCGCGCTGGCGCGGCGGCTCGACGCTGGGCGTGGTGCTGTTCGGGATTGCGCTGGTGTATTCGTTCCAGGCGCTGGTAATGCTGCTGCAATTCGTCGCCAGTGAGGAAGCCCTGCAAGGCATCGTCTTCTGGACGATGGGCAGCCTGGCGCGCGCCAACTGGACCACCGTCGGCGTCATGGCCGCAGCGCTGGTCCTGGCCATTCCGTTTTCGATGCGCGACGCCTGGAAGCTCACCGCCGTGCGGCTGGGCGAGGAACGCGCGGCCAGCTTCGGCATCGACGTCAAGCGCCTGCGCCTGGTCAGCCTGCTGCGCGTGAGCGCGCTGGCGGCGCTGGCCGTCTCGTTCGTCGGCACGATCGGCTTCGTCGGCCTGGTCGCGCCGCACATCGCCCGGCTGCTCTTGGGCGAAGACCACCGCTACTACCTGCCGGGCAGCGCGCTGGCCGGCGCGCTGATCCTGTCGCTGGCATCCGTGGCGTCCAAGACCGTGCTGCCCGGCGCGCTCATCCCGGTCGGTATCGTGACCTCGCTGGTCGGCATTCCCTTCTTTCTCACCATCGTCGTGCGCGCCCTCAAGCGCGCCTGACGGCATCAACCGCAACTAGGAGACACCCCGATGAAATTCCGCCTGACGCTGACGCTCGCAGCCCTGATGATCGCCGGCACGGCCCACGCCGCCCCCGCTTGCTCGATCGACGTCGAAGGCCGTCCCGGCAAGCAATTCGGCCCGGACCACATCGTCGTGCCCGCGACCTGCCAGGACTTCACCGTTCGCCTGATTCACACGGGCAAGAACAGCAAGGAAAAGGCCGGCCACAACTGGGTGCTGACCAAGACGGAAGACATCGACGCGGTGATGGTCGACGGCATCAAGGCCGGCGCCAGCAGCGACTTCCTGGCGCCGGGCGACGCCCGCATCCTGGCCAAGACGCCCATGCTGGGCGGCGGCGAAACGGCCACCGTCACCTTCCCCGTCAGCCGCCTGCGCGCGGGCCAGTCGTACACCTACTACTGCTCGTTCCCCGCGCACGCGCAGCACATGCGCGGCACGCTGGTGCTGCAACCCTGACGATGACGAAGCTTCGCATCCAGGCCCTGTCCGCCGGCTATGGCGGGCGGCCGGTGCTGCGCAACGCCAGCGCCGGCCCCATGCCCGAAGGCGCCGTCACCGCGTTGCTGGGGCCGAACGGCAGCGGCAAATCGACGTTGCTCAAGACGCTGGCCGGTTTGCACCCGGTAATGCAAGGCGTGATCTGGCTGGACGGAGAAGACCTGGCCAACGCCAGCCCGGCCCGCCGCGCCGAATGCGCGATGTACATGCCGCAGGCCCTGCCGAAGGGCGTGCACATGACCGTCTTCGAATCCGTGCTGGTAGCGGCACGATCCGGCCGGCATGGGCAGCCGGGCCATGCGCTGATGGAAGACGCGATGGCGGTCATCACCGAGCTGGGCATCGCGCCGCTGGCCAGCCGCCACCTGGACGAACTGTCCGGCGGGCAGAAGCAGCTGGCGTCGCTGGCGCAGGCACTGGTGCGGCGTCCGCGTCTGCTGCTGCTTGATGAACCCTTGTCGGCGTTGGACCTGAACTATCAGTTCCACGTCTTGGACGTGCTGCGCCGACAGACGCGACAGCACCGCCTGATCACGTTGGTGGTGCTGCACGACTTGAACATCGCGCTGCGGCACGCCGACCACGCGCTGCTGCTGCACGCTGGCGCGATCGAAGCCGAGGGCCTGCCGGGCGATGTCGTGACGCCCGACACGCTGCACCGCGTGTACCGCGTGCGAGCGCGTGTCGAACATTGCCCGCAGGGCCAGGCGCAGATCCACGTGGATGGGCTGTCCGAACGGT
Source organism: Achromobacter sp. UBA5777 (assembly GCF_002418565.1). Lineage (NCBI taxonomy): Bacteria > Pseudomonadati > Pseudomonadota > Betaproteobacteria > Burkholderiales > Alcaligenaceae > Achromobacter > Achromobacter sp. UBA5777. The sequence continues at coordinate 16,049 of NZ_DIEJ01000165.1, forward strand.
CAGCCACTTAGGTTTCCAACACTCGCGCAGCTGCCTTGACCCGCATGGCCTCGCGGGCCGATGCCCCGGCCGGCGCAGACGCACCGGTATATAGTCACCCCTTGTGCCATTCAGGGAGTCCGCCGTGACGAGCCGCCGCGCCTTTGCATTTCTGCTCAGCCTGCTTGCCGCGCCCTCTGGCGCCGCGATCGTCTACAACAATCACGGTCTCGTCGTCGACGTGGCAACTGGCAGCCGCAGTGACTGGAACACCGGTCAGCGCCAGACCACGCGCGCCACCAGCATCACCTTCCAGGGCAAGCCCTTGTGCGGCACCGACGTCGGCGCGCTGCTCTATCCTGGCAGCAATGCGCGGCAGGCTCGCGCGTTCTTCTGCCCCGGTCCGGTCGCCATGCTGGAAACCGATGCGGTGCTGGCGTTCTTCACCAGTTCCAGCGCCAGCACCGTGCTCGCGCATCTGCAGGTCGTCAACGGCTCACTACGTGTGCAGCGCCTGCCGCTTTCCGACAAGCCGGACCGCGACAGCATCCACGGCACGCGGTTCGAGGACGCGCGCCTGCCCGGCTGGACGCGCGTGAACTCGGCCTGGAACGAAACCGTGATGATTCGCCACGCGCCGCTGAACGCGCTGAATCTCGGCCCCGGAAAGCTGCTGGACATTGCCGGCGACGTGGCCTATCTGGTTATCCCGCCGGGCCGTAAGGTCGTCGTGCTGCAGCCAGCCGCCCGCGTGAAGGACGCGCACGGCGATCTGCAATACGTGCCAGAGATCACCAAATTCGTGGATGCGCCCCTGGCGTTCCGCGCGGTGCGCATGAGGGATGGGCGCGAGGTGGCGCGGCTGGATTTCGACGACACGTGCGTGGGTCTGCCGGCCCTGCAATTCGAAAGGTCCGACGCAAAACCCGCTTCCAGCGCCACGCCCGCCATCGCGTTTGACGACGTGCCGGCGTGGCGCGCAAGCGCTTTGGAACTGACCCAGACGAATGGCCGCGCGACGCTGCGCTTGAAACCGGGCGTGCAATTGCCGCGCAAGCCGGGCTGCCAAGCCGGCGGAACGCCCGGTTGAACTTCAGATCAAGAACTGCCGGTAAGCCTCGTTATCCGTTTCTTCGGCGTGCGCATAACCGAGCTGCCGCAAGAACCCATCCAGCGCTGCATCATCGGCGACCGGCGCCTGAATGCCCACCAGCGCCGAACTGAAGTCCGTGCCTTGATTGCGGTAATGGAACAGGCTGATGTTCCAGTTGGGCGCCATCGCCGACAGGAACTTCATCAGCGCGCCCGGCCGCTCGGGAAACTCAAAGCGAAAAAGGCGCTCGCCGCCCGCCAACGGCGAACGTCCGCCAACCATGTAGCGGATGTGCTGCTTGGACACCTCGTTGTTCGTCAGGTCGCTGGCCGAGAACCCTTCTGCCTGCAACGCGGCCAGGATTTCGGCGGCTTCGCCGCGCCGCGCAATCTGCACGCTGACAAAGATGCGGGCGGTACGCGCGTCTGCGATCCGGTAATTGAACTCCGTCACGCTGCGCTGGCCGATCACCCGGCAGAACCGGCGGAAGCTGCCACGCTCTTCCGGGATGGTGACCGCGAACACCGCCTCGCGCGCCTCGCCCACTTCGGCGCGGTCCGCCACAAAGCGCATGCGGTCAAAATTCATGTTCGCGCCCGACGTGATCGCCACCAGCGACTGCCCGCGCGCGCCTTCGCGCTCCACGTACTTCTTCAACCCCGCCACCGCCAACGCACCCGCGGGTTCCAGCACGCTGCGCGTATCCAGAAACACATCCTTGATCGCCGCGCAGACCGCGTCCGTGTCCACCAGGATCACCTCATCCAGATATTCGCGGCACAGACGGAAGGTTTCCTCGCCCACCAGCTTGACGGCCGTCCCGTCCGAGAACAGACCGACATCGGCCAGGATGACCCGCTCGCCCACGCGCAGCGATTGCGCCATCGCGCAGGAATCCTCGGTCTGCACGCCGATGACCTTCACGCCGGGATGCACCGCCTTCACATAGGTCGACACGCCCGCCGCCAGACTGCCGCCGCCGATCGGCACGAAGATGGCATGCAGCGGCTCGGGATGCTGGCGCAGGATCTCCATGCCCACTGTGCCCTGCCCCGCGATCACGTAGGGATCGTCGAACGCGGGCACGAACGTCAGGCCCTGCTCCTGCGCCAGCGTCTGCGCATGGGCGTAGGCGTCGTTGTACGAATCGCCCGCCTGCACCACCGTCACGGTCGGGCCGCCATGCGCGCGCACCGCGTCCACTTTCACCTGCGGCGCCGTCTGCGGCACGACGATGATGGCCCGCACGCCCAGCTTGGCCGCCGAAATCGCGACGCCCTGCGCATGGTTGCCGGCCGACGCCGTGATGACCCCGCGTTCCAGCGCGGCGCGCGGCGTGTTGCGCATCTTGTTGTAAGCGCCACGCACCTTGAACGAGAACACCGGCTGGTTGTCTTCGCGCTTGAAATGAACGGTGTTGCCCAGCCGGGTGGATAGCCCACGCGCCAGGTCCAGCTCGGTTTCACGGGCAATGTCGTATACCCGGGCGGTCAGGATCTGCCGCAGGTACTCCATCGGCGTGGCGGCGCCGGCCTGGAATGCCGAGGGTGCGTGGGAGGATGAATCGGACATGTTTTCTCTGCTTGGGTTGCTTGCCCGGCAGAGGCGGCCACAAAAAACCCGCCTCGTGGGGCGGGTGGCTTGTGACTGTTGCGGTCGCGCGCTAACCCACCATTCCAGGAATGATGGTAATAATCAGCGAAATGCGGACGGCGCGGAAATTCATGGGGCGTACTTTCCTCCTATCGCCCGGCTTTGTCAAACGCCGATTGCCGGCGCTTTGATGCCAAATTCCGCCCGCCCGTGCAATACGTCCCCCAAAAACCGTCATAAGCATATTGCGGCGCCATCAAGAAATAGAACCATTTCCCGGCGCAATGCGTAGCACGGTATTACAATGGAAGGTTCGTGGCGGTCGCACCTTCCAAGGCGGACCCGGATACGGCCCATTTATCGGCCGGCCGGTCCAGCCAAACAATAGGACGGGCGGCAGTCATGTTGGTGGGACGGCTTGCCTGCGCGTCCCGCCATACGAACCCACTCTCGACAACATCTACCGGCGTACGCCGCATAGCATGTTCGGGTTTGCGCGTTAATCGCCTGAGCCGAACAGATTCAAGGATCATGTCTCTTACTCCGAAGATTATCTATACCCTCACCGACGAAGCTCCGGCACTGGCAACCCGTTCGCTGCTGCCCATCGTCCAGGCATTCGCCAAACCCGCAGGCATCACGGTCGAGACCCGCGACATTTCGCTGGCAGGCCGCATCATCGCCCTGTTCCCGGATTACCTCGACGACAGCCAGAAGCTGTCCGACGCCCTGGCTGAGCTGGGCGCTCTCGCGGTCAAGCCCGAAGCCAACATCATCAAGCTGCCCAACATCAGCGCCTCGATGCCCCAACTGAAGGCGGCCATCAAGGAACTGCAAGACCAGGGCTACAAGCTGCCGGATTACCCGGACGCCCCCGCCAACGACACCGAGCGCGACGTCAAGGCCCGCTACGACAAGGTCAAGGGCAGCGCCGTCAACCCGGTCCTGCGCGAAGGCAACTCCGACCGCCGCGCTCCGCTGTCGGTCAAGAACTACGCCCGCAAGCACCCGCACAAGATGGGCGCCTGGACGTCCGACTCCAAGTCGCACGTCGCCCACATGAGCGAAGGCGACTTCTACGGCACCGAAAAGTCGGCCCTCATCGCCGACGCCGGCGACGTCAAGATCGAACTGACCGCTGCTGACGGCACCAAGACCGTCCTGAAGGAAAAGACCCCGGTCAAGGCCGGCGAGATCATCGACGCCGCCGTGCTGTCGACCGCCAAGCTCAAGTCCTTCCTGCAGGCCCAGATCGACGACGCGCGCGCCAACGGCGTGCTGTTCTCGGTCCACCTGAAGGCCACCATGATGAAGGTCTCTGACCCCGTCATCTTTGGCCACGTGGTCTCCGTGTTCTACAAGGACGTCCTGGCCAAGCACGCCGACGCCCTCAAGCAGGCCGGCTTTGACCCCAACAACGGCATTGGCGACCTGTACGCCAAGATCCAGTCGCTGCCCGCCGACCAGCAGGCCGCGATCACCGCCGACATCGACGCCGCCTACAAGACGCTGCCGCAACTGGCCATGGTGAATTCCGACAAGGGCATCACCAACCTGCACGTGCCCAGCGACGTCATCGTCGACGCGTCCATGCCCGCCATGATCCGCGACTCCGGCAAGATGTGGAACGCCGAAGGCAAGCTGCAGGACACCAAGGCCGTCATTCCGGACCGCAGCTATGCCGGCGTGTACCAGGCCGTCATCGACGACTGCAAGCGCAACGGCGCCTTCAATCCGGTCACGATGGGCAGCGTGCCCAACGTCGGCCTGATGGCCCAGGCTGCCGAAGAATACGGTTCGCACAACAAGACCTTCGTCATCCCGGCCGCCGGCACCGTCCGCGTCACCGACGCCGCTGGCGCCGTGCTGCTGGAACAGGCCGTCGAAGCCGGCGACCTCTGGCGCATGTGCCAGACCAAGGACGCCGCGATCCAGGACTGGGTCAAGCTGGCCGTCACCCGCGCTCGCGCCACCAAGACGCCCGCCGTCTTCTGGCTGGACGAAAAGCGTGCCCACGACGCCCAGGTCATCGCCAAGGTCAAGCAGTACCTCAAGGACCACGACACCAGCGGCCTGGACCTGCGCATCCTCGACCCCGTCGAAGCCACCAAGTTCTCGGTCAAGCGCATCCGCGAAGGCCTGGACACCATCTCGGTCACCGGCAACGTGCTGCGCGACTACCTGACCGACCTGTTCCCCATCATGGAACTGGGCACCAGCGCCAAGATGCTGTCGATCGTGCCGCTGGTCGCCGGCGGCGGCCTGTTTGAAACGGGCGCGGGCGGCTCGGCCCCCAAGCACGTGCAGCAGTTCCTGGAAGAAGGCTTCCTGCGCTGGGATTCGCTGGGCGAATTCATGGCGCTGGCCGAGTCCCTCGACCACCTGGGCCGCACGTACAAGAACCCCACCGCCCAGATCCTGGCCAAGACGCTGGATCAGGCCACGGCCAAGTTCCTGGACGAAAACAAGTCGCCCGAGCGCAAGGTCGGCGGCCTGGACAACCGCGGCAGCCACTTTTACCTGGCGATGTACTGGGCCCAAGCCCTGGCCGCCCAGACCGAAGACCGCGCCCTGGCCGCCCAGTTCGCCCCCGCCGCGATCGCGTTCTCCGAAGGCGAAAACAAGATCCTGGACGAACTCAAGGCAGCCCAAGGCAAGCCCCTGGACATCGGCGGCTACTACCAGCCGAACGAAGCCAAGGCCAGCCAGGCCATGCGCCCCAGCGCCACGCTGAACAAGGTGCTGGCCTCGATCGGCTAAGCCCACTGCCCTTGCTGGCCAGTGTTTGCTGGCTGGCGGGCATGTGAAAAACCGGCAGTCCCGTTGGGGCTGCCGGTTTTTTTTGGCGGCGGGTTATGGAGGGGGCTTAATAAGTTTTCTGACCCCTGCAACATCCGCGACTGCTAACTATCGCCAAAATCCGACTGACTTACGGTCTGCCAGACCACCTCCTTCGCCTCTTCCGAACGTATGTTCTAGCGAACGCTCGCGTGAAGAATGCGCGACACAAACATACCCGTTACGGGTATACTTCGGAGTGTTCGTCGATGGTGATTTTGAAGCGAAAGGATTTTTCCCGGTGGCAAGTTACGGAAAGGCTCTCTGATGCCGTGCTGTGCAGCGCAGTCCGTGAAATGGAATGCGGTCTTATCGACGTGGATCTGGGCGGCCACCTTTATAAGATGCGTATTGCCCGTCCCGGGGGAGGCAAACGCGACGGATACCGCACGGTGTTGTCCGCGTGTATTGGGAGCCGATACGTGTTCCTGCACGGTTATCCGAAAAACGACAAGGCCAACATCACCGCCTCTGAGAAAAAAGCCCTGCAATTCGCCGGCAAGGTCTTTCTCAGCCTGACGGAATCCGCCCTTTTCAAAGCGCTGCAGGCAGGCGTATTGTTGGAGGTGAACTGTGACCAAACTCATTGAATCTTTGCGCGACGATCTCGCCGCGCTTTACCGGGCCGGGGCTATAGACAAAGTCACGATGCGCGACTTTGACGCGATCTGTCCGGCGCCCGTCCGCCACTTCAGTCCGGGCGACATCAAGCGACTCCGCGAAGACCTACGGTTTAGCCAACCTGTCTTCGCCCTGCATCTGCACACCAGCGCTTCGACCGTCCGGAAATGGGAGCAAGGCGACACGCGTCCGACCGGCCCGGCCCTTAAACTTCTGAACATCCTGGCGGACAAAGGCCTGCAAGCCATCCTTTGATGCGCCTGATGCGCCTTTACCGACGAGGCGCAGATCCCGACATCAGCCTGTCCAACCGCAGTCTCCCCCGCTCATCCGTCAGACGGCGCATCGCCCCATAAGCCGCGCCCATCGCCGCCATGCCGCTCGCGCCGCACAGCAGAAACATCAATAGGATCTGATACTTGGCCGCGTCCACCGGATCCATGCCCGCAATGATCTGCCCGGTCATGATGCCCGGCAAGGTGATGATCCCGGCCGCCGACATCTGGTTGATGCTGGGCACGATGCCACGCCGAACCGATTCGCGCAGCAAGGCCGAAAACGCCTGATGCACGGTCGCGCCCAGCGCCAGGCGCGCTTCGATGCCCAGCCTTTCGCGGCGCACGCCCGACAGCATTCCGTCCAATGCCAGACTGGCCGCATTCAAGACGCTGCCCAGCACGATGCCAACCAGTGCAATCGTGTACCGCGGATCAAACCAAGGGTCCGGGCGCAGGGCCGTGTTCAAAATGAACATCGCAGTGACGAGCGTGGTGCTGACCACCGCCAACGTCCCGACCCAGCCGTTGCCATGCCCGGCCAGGCGGGCCTTCGGCCGGGCCGCGACTTCGCGTGCGGCCAGCGCCATCATCACCGCCACCACCAGCGCCGTCAGCCACGGCGCGGCATGGGCGAACACAATGCGCAGGATCTGACCGACCAGCAGCAGTTGCACCACCGTGCGCACCGCCGCCCAGAGCACCTGCCGTTGCAGATTCAGGCGCAGCGCAAAGGAAATGCCGGCGCTCAGCAGCACCAGCAGCGACGCGATCACCAGATCCAGCGCCTGCAGCTTGATCACGTCCATAGCGGCTCCATGTGGCCTTGCGTCATTCGCCAACGCCGGCGCGCCAGGCGCTCGGCCTGCTCGGCGCTGTGCGTGACGAGCAGAATGCCTGCCCCGGCCGCCAGGACGCGTGACAGTTCCGCCTCGACTAACGCTGTCGCCTCCTGATCCAGTGCGGCGGTCGGCTCATCCAGCAGCAGCACGCGTGGGTTCTGCATCAGCGCGCGCACCAAGCCCATCCGCTGGCGCTCGCCCGTGGACAGCTCATGAACCAACGCGTCGAACTTGACCTCAGCCAGCCCGAGGCGCGCCATGATGGCGATCGCGCTCGCGCGGTCCGCGTAGTGCGCGGACACATGGTCATCCCACCATCCGGCCTCGGCCTGGCAATACACCACCAGACGTCGCCACTCGAAACCCCGCATGGCAGACCGGCGACGCCCGTCCAGTTCCGCTTCACCATGCCCGGGATCCAGATCCGCAATCTGCCGCAACAGCAGCGACTTGCCCGATCCCGACGCGCCGACCACAGCCGCGCACTCGCCCGCCGCCAGATCCAGGCTAACGGGCGCCAGGCGCTCGCTGTACAGGCCTCGAAGCCTGAGCAACGGCGGCGCGTCAGAAACAACTTGCGAGGAAATCGGCACGGATGGCATGGGTAGGCATCATATAGAAAAGCCCGCGGCAAGGCGGGCTTCACGGTATGCGGCGGCGGCTCGGATCAGAGCATATGCGCCAGAAACTCACGGCTGCGCGCATGCTGAGGCGCGGCAAAGAACTCGGCGGACGGCGCTTCCTCGACGATGCGGCCATCGTCCATGAAAATGACCCGATGCGCCACTTCGCGCGCAAACCCCATTTCATGCGTCACGACCAGCATCGTCATGCGCTCGTCAGCCAGCTGCTTCATGGTGCGCAGCACTTCGCCGGTCAGCTCCGGGTCCAGCGCCGACGTCGGCTCGTCGAACAGCATGATGTCCGGCTCCATCGCCAGCGCCCGCGCAATCGCCACCCGCTGCTTCTGGCCGCCGGACAGGCGCGTCGGATAGTTGTCGCGCTTGTTCGACAGACCCACCTTGCGCAGCAGCTCTTCCGCCTTCGGCACGATCTCCGCGCGCGACATACCCTTCACGGTAATGGGCGCTTCGATGATGTTCTGCAGCACCGTCATGTGCGGGAACAGATTGAACGACTGAAACACCATGCCCATCTTGCGGCAGATGCGGCGCACGTCGCCGTCGCTGGCGTACTGGCTGCGGCCACCCGGTACAGACGCAGCCATCGTCTCGCCTTCGATCTGGATGCTGCCTTCGTCGATGGTCTCAAGATGATTCAAGCAGCGCAAAAATGTGCTCTTACCAGACCCCGACGGGCCGATCACCGCCACGACCTCGCCCTGCTCCAGGTTCAGCGACACGTTGTCGAGCACGCGATTGGAACCGAACGATTTGACGATATTGCGGGCTTCGATCATGACCGGACGCTGGCTAAGCCCGGCCGGGGAATTATTGGTCATATTTTGCATAGCGCTTTTCCATGTGCTGGAAGAACCACGTCAGGAGCAGCGTCATCAACAGATAGAAGGCAGCGGCGACGAGGAACGGCGTGGTTGTGAAATCGCGCTGCACGATGCCCCGCGCGGTGCGCAGGATGTCGTTCAGCGCCAGCACGTAAATCAGCGACGTGTCCTTGACCAGGGTGATGGTCTCGTTGCTCATGGGCGGGAGCACGCGCTGCACCATCTGCGGGAGCACGATGCGGCGCAGCGTCTGCAGGTACGTCATGCCCAGCACCTTGCTGCCCTCGTACTGCCCCCGATCCACCGACTGAATACCGGCGCGGAAGATCTCAGCAAAATACGCCGCGTAGTTCAGCGCAAACGCCACCACCGCCGCCGGAAAATCCGGCAGCCGAATGCCGATCACCGGCACGAACGGCAGCGCGAAGTAGATGAACAGCATCTGGAGCATCAACGGCGTGCCGCGCATCAGCCAGATATAGCCATTGACCGCGCGGCTCAGCAGCGGCCACTTCGAGATGCGAGCCAGGGCCAGCACCAGCCCCAGCGGCACGGCCAAAGCCAGCGTGATGAAAAACAGCGTCAAGGTCACTTTCGCGCCTTCCGCCAAGGGCCCCAGAAGGGAGAGTACGTAGTCCATGCAGTGGGTTCGCGCCGCGAGGGCAAGAGAGAATCATGGGCAAGCCCGCCTGGCCTTGCGGCACTGCGGCGGGCTGCGAACTGCAACGGCAAAGGCGCCGCGGCCGGCTAGGCCATGGGCGCCCTTGCGCTTACTTGATGATGTTGGCGCCGAACCACTGGGTGGCGATGCGGCCGGCAGTGCCGTCCTGCTTCATCGAATCCAGCGTCTTGTCCAGCTTTGCCAGCAACTCGGCGTCGTCCTTACGCACGCCAACGCCGTAGTCTTCCGTACCGAAGTTCTCTTCCAGCACGCGGTATTCGCCCGCACGCTTGCTGATCAGGTAACGGCCAACCACTTCGTCCACCACGATGGCGTCCAGACGGCCAGCAGCCAGGTCCATCAGCGCGGTCACGTTGTCGCCGAACTTCTTCACTTCCTTGATCTGCGCGGCAACTGGATCCTTCGCGATGGCGTCGGTGGCGCTGCTGCCGTCCTGCGCGCCGATGACCTTGCCAGCCAGATCATTCTTGACCTTCACCGGCGACGTGTTGCCCACGATGATGATCTGGTGGTTGGCCATGTACGGCGCGGTGAAGCTGATGTTCTTCTTGCGCTCTTCGGTAATGGTCAGACCGTTCCACAGCACGTCGACGCGCTTGCCGTTCAGCTCGGCTTCCTTGGCGCTCCAGTCGATCGGCTTGAATTCCACTTCAATGCCCAGACGCTTGCTGGCTTCCTTGGCCATGTCGATGTCAAAACCGACGATCTGGTTGCTGGCGTCGCGAAAGCCCATGGGCGGGAAGTTGTCGTCCAGCCCAACAACGACCTTCTTGGGCGTGGCCGGCGCTTGGGCGCCAGCGGCGGGCGCGTTGTCGCTGGGACCGCAGGCCGTGAGCAAAGCGGTTGCGGACACAAGAAGTACAGCAGTCAGTTTTTTCATCGTTGTGAGGGCGCGAGGCGCAGGATTGAAGAAAGCCGGGAAAGCGGGCGGTATGCCGCGAGGCGGTATTTTAGCGTTGTTGGGGGGATTTGCTGGCGGGGCGGTGTTACCAAGGCGTTCCACTACTGGACGGGAGCCCCACAGAATCCCCCTGCTCGACCGCCCGGCACAGCCACCCCAGCTCGTCCTTGATGCGCAGACGCAGGGCGTCGGCCGCGTCGGGTTCCCCATGCACGATGAAAGTCTCTCGCGGCGCGCGGGAAAATCCACTCAGCCAACGCATGATCTCATCGGCATCTGCATGTGCGGACAACATGGACAGGTTGCTAACTTCGGCACGCACGGGCACGTATTCCCCATGGATCTTTATCGTCTGAGCGCCGTCTAGCATCGCAGCACCGCGGGTGCCCATCGCCTGGAAGCCGGCGAACAGGATGGTATTGCGTGGATTGCCAGCATAGTGCTTCAGATGGTGGACAACCCGTCCCCCCGTTGCCATGCCGCTCGCCGACAGGATGATCTTGGGCATGGGCGATCTGTCCAGCGCCTTGGACTGTTCAACGTCGCTGACGCAAGATGCAACGTTGTAGGCAGCGATGGCGTCTTGACGCGCGAGCCGCTGATCAGCGTCGTGCCGCAGATAGATTTCAACGGCTTCGCTCGCCATCGGACTATCCAGATATATTGGCAGGCTGCGGGCGATGCGCCCCGCCTGCTTAAGCCGCCAAAGGTGATACAGGAGGAGCTGTGCACGACCCACGGCGAACGACGGAATCAACAGGGAGCCGCCGCGCGCGACGGTGCGCTCGATGATGTCTGCCAAGGCATTGAGCGCGCTTTCCCTGCTGTGGCGCCGATTACCATAGGTCGACTCCACGATCAAATAGTCCGCCTCGCTCACGGGCGCGGGCGGAGGCATCAGAGGATCGTCATATCGGCCAAGATCCCCCGAGAAGGCCAGTCGCATGCCGGAGTGCGCGATTTCCACGACAGAGGCGCCCAGGATATGGCCGGCACGCGACAGGCTGAGCCGTAGGCCAGGCGCCAGTTCGGTCATCGTGTCAAACGGGATCGGACGAAAGGCGGCGATGGCCCGATGCGCGTCGGCGACGGTATAGAGCGGCAGCGCCGGCCGATGTTTTGTCAGACCATGCCGGTTCATATAATCGGCATCAGCCTCCTGCAGGTGGGCACTGTCCAGTAGCAGCAGCTGGCATAGGTCAAGAGTGGCATTAGAACCATAAATGGGGCCATTGAATCCTTCGCGCACCAGCCGCGGCAAGTATCCCGAATGATCCAGGTGCGCGTGCGACAGCACCACGGCCTCGATGCTGGAGGCCGCAACGGGAAACGGGGCCCAATTACGCAGCCTGAGTGTCTTGACGCCCTGGAATAGTCCGCAATCCAGAAGGATGGATCGCCCGTCCATGCTAAGCAGGTGACGCGAGCCGGTGACAGTGCCGGCAGCGCCCCAGAATTGCAGCCGAAGCTTGCTTTCCATGGCTTTTCTCCGAGGTCTTTTTTCCGAAATCTTCGCTGTATGGCGTTGGTGAGAAGGACCAGACGCAGTGTTTCCTTCAGGTCTTCGACTGCAGTTGTGCTGCCGTCGGGAGGTAAGAGCGTCCGTCTCGGCATCCTGCAAGACTTGCCTTCAGCGTAGAGGGGGGATTTGTGCGCAACTTGACCGGAGTCAATTTCAACCGCAGGACGCGCGCGATGATGGCAGTAAGTGCAGGGTCAGGCGGCCCTGGCATCCACTTCTATCGGAGGCGCCGTGAAAAACGTACTTATTCCCGTGGACGGATCAGGCAATTCGGTGCGCGCCGTGCGCTATATGGTCGACCATGTCCGCGAACACGGCCCTTGCTCCATACACCTGCTCAACGTGCAAATGCCCATAGTCTCCGGAACGGTATTGGCCTTCGTTCAGCCGGAAGCGATCCAGGAATACTACGACGACGAATCGAAGGCGGCCCTGGCGGAATCGGAGGTTCTGCTGGACCAGTCAGGAATTCTCTATCAAAAGGCGGCTCGGGTCGGCAACGTCGCCGAGACCATCAAATCCTATGCCACCGAGCAGGGTTGCGACCATATCGTCATGGGGTCGCGCGGAATGGGCGCCGCCGGCAGCCTGCTACTGGGTTCGACCACCTTGAAGGTGCTGCACACGGTTCACATCCCGGTGGTGCTGGTCAACTAGGCCGATGAGCCATGGCCCCGCCGGATCGTCAGCGCACGCTGATCTCGATCAGCCTGGACCTGATCAAGGATCCCATGTTTGCCCTGCTGCTCGCGGGGGGAGGGCTTTATTCGATTCTGGGAGCCTGGCATGAAGCCGCCTTGCTGCTGCTCTTCGTCCTGGTCATCTTCGCGCTGACTGTCGGGCAGTCCCTGCGTACGTCGCACGCATTGGAAGCGTTAGGACGCCTGGCGGCGCCCCGCGCCCTCACACTGCGCAACGGCAAGCGGTGCTGGGTGGCCTCGGCGGACCTTGCGCGCGGCGACACTGTGCTGCTGGCGGAAGGGAACCGCGTCCCGGCGGATGGTCATCTCATCGACGGCGAAGGTCTGCTGGTCGACGAGTCCGCACTTACCGGAGAGTTCCAGCCGGTGTTCAAGCGGATACAGACCACGCCCGGCAGCGGCGCCGAAATGCTTTGCGGGGCGTTGGTGCTGTCGGGAACGGGCGTCATGCGCGTGGATGCCGTCGGGGACGACACCAGATTGGGAGCGTTGGGTCAGGCCATGCGGCAACTGACACCCGAACGCGCCCCCCTGGAATCACAGACCCGCCATTTCATCCTGCGGTTCATGTGGGTTGGCTTTATCCTTTCCCTGGCCACGTGGGCCTTGTATGTCTACATGCGGGGAGGATGGTTTGAAGGGCTGTTGGCAGGCATCGCGCTGGCGATGAGTCTGCTTCCGCAGGATTTCCCGGTCATCGTGACAATCTTCTCCGCGATGGAAGCAAAGCGCATCGCGGGCGACGGCGTACTCGTCCGGAAGCTGAGCGTGGTCGAGACGTTGGGCAAGACGACTGTGTTGTGCGCCGACAAGACAGGCACCATGACAACCAACACGATGGCCGTGCGGCAACTGTACATCGGGTCCATCAGCATGGACACTTCCGATCTTGTGGCCGTCACCGGCGCCAAACCAGTACCCGAGGTCTGTAACCTGGCTGAAACGCTCGCGCTGGCAAGCGTGCCCGATTCCGGCGACGCGATGGAGGACGCCTTCCGCAGCTTCGCCTCGGAACTGGTGGGCCGTCCGCCCGCACCAGGCTCCCTCAAGCTGACGAAAGCCTATCCGTTCTCTGGCGCTCGACTGGCCGTCGTCCACGCCTGGACAGCCGCACCGGAGAACCTCATCCGGATCGCGTGCAAGGGCGCGCCGGAAACCGTGTTCAAGCTTTGCCAACTGACGCCGGACCGCAAGGCGGAACTGGAGGCCGAGGTCCGCCGCATGGCCGGGGAAGGCCTTCGTGTGCTGGCGGCAGCCAGCGCACGAAGGCCGAATTCGCCGCTACCCGATAACCCGGAAAATATCCCTCTGCAGTTTGCCGGTCTGGTCGGTCTGGAAAACCCGCTCAAGGAAGGCGTGAGCCGATCAGTCGCCGCCTGCGATGACGCGGGCATACGCGTGCTGATGCTGACGGGAGACCACCCCGCCACCGCCAGGGCCATCGCCCGCCAGGCTGGCATACCGGCCGACCTCGTGGCCGAAGGTGATGTCCTGGAGCGGGAAAGCGACGAATGCCTGTCCGAACTGGTCAAGCGCGTATGCGTTTACGCCCGTGTGAAGCCTGAGCAGAAGCTGCGCCTGGTCCAGCTCCTCAAACAGCAGGGGGCAATCGTCGCAATGACCGGGGACGGCGTCAACGACGCGCCCGCGCTGCGCGCGGCGCACGTCGGCATCGCCATGGGCGGGCGCGGCACCGATGTCGCGCGGGAGGCGGCGGACCTGATCCTTACCCGCGATGATTTTTCCGACATCTTGAATGCGATCCGGCAAAGCCGCCGATTGTTCGACAACCTGTCCAAGGCCATCGTCTATATCGTCGCGGCGCATGTCCCGATAGCAGGGCTGGTGATTTTGCCCCTCCTGATGGGTTGGCCGGAACTGCTGCGCCCAGCTCATGTGGCATTCCTGGAGATAGTTATTGGTCCCCTGTGCGGACTGGCATTCGAAACCGTCGCAGGAGAGCCGGACCTCATGCGCCGCCCTCCTCTGCCCGTGGCAAGGCCGCTCTTTTCATTGACGACGTTCCTGCTCGGCTTTGCCCAGGGGCTGGCGCTTCTGGCATCGGTGGGGATTCTCTATGGGTGGCTGCAACAAAGCCAGTCGCCTGCAGATAGCGCTCGATCCACCGCCTTCTGCGCCTTGGTTTTGGGCAATCTGGGTCTGATGATCAACAACCGCACAACCCACCAGCGCCATGCCGGCGTGTGGGACGGAGCGACCCGACTTGCAATAGCGGCAACGCTGGTGCTGCTCGTGTTGACTGTGGAATGGCCAGCTCTGCGTCGCCTGTTCGAATTCGGCCCCTTGGACGTCAGAGGCTGGGCAGCGGCCTTGCTCGCGGCGGCGACGGTGTGGCTGGTCGCGCGGCGACTGCGCCCACCAAGCCACCCGCTGACGACACCAAAAAAGCTGCACAGCAAGGCAGCACGATGATTCCCTTGCTTACGAATTGGCGCATGCTTGATCAATACCAAGGATCTCTCCCTTCCATGGCAGGAATGAAGGCCGCCAGCGCTCATGGCCCTGGGTTGCATGACCCCAACGCCAGGGCATTGCCACTCATCTGCACATAGAGGTGGGAGCGAGGACCTGCAGCCATTCCGGGAAAGTTGGCCGCGAATTGAGTTTCGTCAAGCATGGCTGGGCACGCGATCCTAACCTGAACAGGTCGCACCCGGCGTATGCCGCTGAGGTGTCTTTATTGCCTTTCCGGAGGAACTGGTCATGCAACCCGATTACGCACCCTATGTGGCACTGTACAAGTACGGCCTGAATACTGCGCTAGCCATGGCCGAAAACTACTTCGACAGCGCCCGGCAGCTACGCGCCCTGCAACTGAAAACCGACAAGGAAATGCTCGCCTTGGCGCAGCACGTGCAAGCGGAAATCGAATCCATGTCCACGGTGGCAGCAGTTTGCTCCTATCAGCAGAAACTGACCGCCGAATTGCTGGGACGTGAGCTGAACTACCTGCGCGAGATCGAGAAGATCGCACGCGCCGCATCCACCTCCGCGTCCGCCGCCTTGAGGGACAGCAAGAATCCTTGGCAGGAACGCGTCTCGGAGGTTGCGTTCGGCGCCGGCCAGTTTCTGGCCGGCGGCAACGCGGCAAGCTCCGCCGGCGGCAACAATGCGTAGCGTAAAGAATTGGCAAACTGCAGAAGGACCGTTGTGGGCGATAAACCAAAGGAAAGAAGCGCTGATCGCGCAGGTTACGGGCGGTGGCTCGCCGGCCGCGTTCGCGCTCGCGTTCGCCGATTGGTGGATGCACCTTTGCACCGCGCCCGGCAAGCAGATCGAACTGGGGATGATGTGCGGCGCTGAAGCCGCGGTGCTGTGGCGGCGCGCCGCCCTTCCCTGGACCGGTGTGAACCGGACCGCATCCGCGCCAGCCGTCGACAACGCGCAAGCGCTGCAGGCCTGGCAGCGCGAACCGTTCAACCTGTGGTGGCACACATTCCAGTCGGCACGGCGATGGTGGATGAACGCCACCAGGGATGTTCCCGGCGTCGCTGCCCATCATGCGGATCTGATGTCGTTTTGCGGCGCCCAGTGGTGCGATATGTTCTCGCCAGCCAACTTCGCGTGGTCCAATCCTGTCGTGGTGGAACGCTCCCTGGCCGAAGGCGGCCGCAACCTGATTGCCGGCCAGATGAATTTTCTCGCCGATCTGCAGCGCAAGCTCAGCAATGCCCCCGAGGAAGGTGCGGAACGCTTTCAGGTTGGCAAGGACGTCGCTATCACGCCCGGTGCGGTCGTCTTCAGGAATCATCTCATCGAGTTGATTCAGTACGAGCCTTCGACGACCACGACGCACCCCGAGCCGATACTCATCACCCCTGCGTGGATCATGAAGTACTACGTGCTGGATCTGTCGCCGGGAAATTCTCTGATCCGGCATCTGGTCGCGCAGGGCTACACGGTCTTTTGCATCTCCTGGCGCAATGTGGATTCTCGGGACCGGGACCTGTCGCTGGACGATTACCTCCATATGGGCTTCATGACTGCGTTGGACGCGGTTTGTCGCATCACGCCAGGCCGCCGCGTGCACGCCGTGGGCTACTGCCTGGGCGGTACCCTGCTGTGCATCGCCGCCGCCGCGATGGCAGGAAAAAAAGACGACCGCCTGGCCACGCTCACACTGCTGGCGGCGCAAACCGACTTCACCGAACCGGGCGGACTGGGCATGTACATTGATGCCAGCGAGGTGTATTTGCTGGAAAGTCTGATGTGGGCCCAGGGCTACCTGTCAGCCGGCCAGATGTCCGCCGCATTCCAGTCGCTGCGGCCCGTCAGCGATACGGCCGCGCGCGCCGTGCGCAGGTATCTGCTGGGCGAGCGTACGGCGCCTAATGACCTGATGGCATGGAACGCGGACTCCACGCGCATGCCTTACCGCATGCATGCTGAGTATTTGCGAAAGCTCTTCCTGAACAACGAGTTGGCGGGCGGCCGCTATCAGGTCGACGGCCGCATAATCGCTTTGCGCAACATCCGCGTGCCCATCTACGCCCTGGGCGCCGAGAACGATTGGATCGCGCCATGGCGGTCCATCTACAAGATTCACTATCAGACCGACGCCGACATCCGCTTCGTCCTTGCCAGCGGCGGCCACAATGCAGGTGTCGTCAGCGAGCCCGGGCATCCGGGGCGCTGGCACCGCGTAAGGGAAGGCGCAATGGACAGCCTGCGCGTCGGTCCGGACGAATGGGCGGCCGGTAGCAGCCTGCACGCCGGGTCCTGGTGGCCCGATTGGCATGCCTGGCTCGATGCCCACTCCGGTCCCGCGCAGCCGGGCCTGCCTCCCCTGGGCGCCCCTTTAACCAACCGCGCCGCCTTGACACCTGCTCCCGGCCGCTTCGTACTTCAGGATTGAACTTCAAGGCGGCCATTTCAAGGAATCAAGACTGCCGTTGCTTGGATGCGGCCCATTCGAACGTCATCCAACGCTTCGTTTGCCGATTCAAGAGGATATAGGCGCACGTCGCACTGCACGTCGGAAGCGACGGCAATATCGAGGAACTCCCTTCCATCAGCACGGGTCAGGTTGGCCACGGACACAAGCTGGCGCTCCCCCCACAGCAGTCGATATGGAAAAGACGGAATGTCCGACATGTGGATGCCGCCGCACACCACGCAACCTCCCTTGTGTACCGCTTTCAGCGCGACAGGAATGAGATCACCCACCGGCGCGAAGATGATGGCGGCGTCCAGTTGCTCCGGCGGGACACTCAAGCTATCTCCCGCCCATACGGCACCGAACGCTCGGGCCTGCTGTTGGGCAGGCAGATCCCCTGCCCGTGTGAAAGCGTAGACGTGCCGCCCCTGCCAGGCACAGATTTTCCCCACCACCCGGCCCGCAGACCCGAATCCATAAACGCCAAGCCGCTGCGCTGATCCCGCCGCCCGCAGCGCACGCCAGCCGATCAACCCGGCGCACATCCATGGCGCCATGGAGGCCGCGCTTCGCTCACGTGGTACCGGGAATAGGTATCGTGCATCTGCGATCAGGTGCGACGCAAAGCCCCCAGCCCGCGTGTAGCCGGTGAACTCCGCGAAATCGCAGAGGTTTTCTTTCCCTGACGCGCAATAGCTGCATTGACCGCAGGCCTTTCCCAACCACGCCGCGCCAACGCGCAGCCCCATCATGCATGGGTCGACACCAGAGCCCGCCTGCTCTATGACGCCGATCACCTCGTGCCCGGGCGTAACGGGATAGCGCAGGCCCGGCAGCTCGCCATCCACCACGTGCAGATCCGTGCGGCAGACGGCGCACGCCTCGACCCTCAGCCGGACCTCGCCATTGCCTGGAACGGGTGTAGTGCGACGCTCCAATGTCAGGGGCTTGCCAGCGGCCAGTTGCGACATGCTTTTCATGTAATACCCGATCAAGCCGGCACGACGGCAACCTTCAGAACGTTGTCCCGCTGGTTTGCGAAAAGATCATATGCATCTGCAATCCGATCCAGCGTGAACCGGTGCGTGACCATCTTCGCCAAATCCAGGCGCCCTGAATCCAGCACGCTCATGAGGCGGCGCATACGCTCCTTTCCGCCGGGACAGAGCGCGGTGTTGATCCTATGGTCGCCCAAACCAGCCGCGAACGCGGACACGGGAATCTTCAGGTCGCTCGAGTAAACGCCCAGGCTGGACAAGGTCCCCCCCGGCTTCAGTACGCGCAATGCGGATTCAAAAGTGCTTTGCTGCCCCAACGCTTCAATCGCGCAGTCCACTCCTCTGCCGCCCGTCAGCCGCAAGATTTCCTCGACGACGTCGCACTCATGGAAGTTCAGGACGATGTCCGCGCCCCACAAGCGGGAAACCTCCAGACGCTGCGCATTACCGTCCACGCCGATGACCGTTGTCGCCCCCAGCAGCCGGGCGCCTGCCGCCGCGCAAAGCCCAATCGGGCCTTGCGCGAAGACGGCCACCGTGTCGCCTATGCGGATATTGGCGTTCTCTGCCCCTTTGAACCCGGTCGACATGATGTCCGGACACATCAGCACCTGCTCGTCGCTCAAGCTGTCCGGTACCGGCGCCAGATTGGCCTGCGCATCGGGAACCAGCAGGTACTCGGCTTGGGCGCCATCGATCAAGTTGCCGAAACGCCATCCCGCGGTGGCGCGGTACCCATGGCATCCACACAGGCCGCTGACCACCAGATAGCTGCCATCCTGGGAAGGGGCGCCGTCTTGAGCAGCGTAGGAATTGAAGTTCGGACAGATGGCGCCGGCGATCACGCGCTGGCCCTCTGCATAGCCCGTGACGGCGCTTCCCAGCTTTTCGATGACGCCAACCGGTTCGTGTCCGATGGTCAGACCTGGCTTTACGGGATACTCGCCCTTGACGATATGGATGTCGGTGCCGCAAATGGTCGTGGTCGTGATTTTCAAAAGCGCGTCATTCGGGCCGACGTCCGGGATGCGCTTTTCCCGTATTTCAATGCGCCCTTTCCCGGCAAACACAACTGCTTTCATCATGGAGGTCATGGGAAGTCTCCTGTGCTGAAATGAGTCAATCGTCAGTGGGAAAACAAGACCGGCACGGTCATCGCAGCCAGCAGCGAACGCGTGGCGCCGCCCATCACCCATTGGCGCATGCGGCTGTGTCCATATGCGCCCATGACGATCAGATCCGCGTCGAAATCCGCGGCCGCATTTAAGATGGCGGAGCCCACGTCTATGTCCCTCGTGCTGCGCGATACGTGTTCCAGTTGAGGGAAGCCGTGGCAGGCGCAATACGCCGCCAAGTCCTCGAACGGCACCTCTGTGTTCCCGCTCTCACCCTCCCTATCCGTCGTCAGAATGGCCAGGGCATTCGCACTGCGCAAAAGCGGCGCAGCGTCGGCGATCGCACGTGCGGCCTCCCGTCCACGGTTCCAGCAATACAGCACACGGGCACCCGCCCCATTAAACTTGCCGGCCGACGGCAAGACGATCACGGGCCGCCCTGCGGACATCAATACTTGCTCGACGAAGTCATTGCCGACAGCCGCTTGCACGTCTTCCGGATTCTGTTGACTGATGATCAGGACATCGGAACAGCGGGCATGGCTGACGACACATTCCGCCGGCTCACCTTCCCCCTGCCGCCATGATGCCGCCACGGCGCTGTCGCGCGCGGCCTGACTGAACGCCAGCTCCACCGCAGTGCGCGCCTTTTCATTGATCTGCCGGGCTACATCCATTGCCCGGACCCAAAGACCTGCTTCGTCGTAGAAATAACCGGGCGAGACGAAACTGGCGAATATTCCAGTCAGATGCGCGCCATTGGCGCGGGCAAGTTGCAGGGAGAATTCGACCCGCCGAGAACAATCGAACCCGCGGTCAAGATGAACGGCAATTCGGCAGTACATGATTACCTCCACGGAAAGCGAAGGGACTTGCTGGACGGGGTCCGCTTCATTCGATCTGCAGCGTTCTGTTCTTGCTTCCGGCGATCTTGGGCAAGGTCAGGATCAGGACGCCGTTCTCGCAGACGGCCTTGGCAGCCGCCTGATCAATGGCGCTGGCCAGCGACACGGATCGTTGAACCTGCCCCCAGAAGCGCTCCTGGCGTATGACCTTCCCCGCCTCTTTCGTTTCGCTGCGCCTTTCCTTGTTGGCTGAGATCATGACGTTGTTGCCATCGATCTCTACCGAAATGTCCTTCTTGTCTATCCCCGGAACGTCAGCCTTCAGGACATATGCGTCCCCTGCCTCGGTCACGTCGATGTCCATGCGAGGTGTTTGTTCCTCCGGGTTCTGCCGGATCGGCCGCAGGAACGCTTGAAATACGTCGGCAAATGGATCATTGGTGAATGGGCTGTATTGCGTCACGCGCGACATGGTTAGCTCCTTTTCATGCTGATGAAAGGCAGGTGACCTCACCCGCCTTTCCATGCTGCTCCTGCCTGTGACGCCCAAATTGACCTTTGTCATGCAGAAATCAGGGACAAGAATTCAGTCCTTACGTAAATCGCCACGGCGTCGTCGAAGGAAAATCGCTCGATTGACCAATATCAACGAGCCTTGGCTCCGCAGGCTCAACATGGAAACGTCGAATTCGACCAACGAGTTGCACCTTGACGTCCTGGAGAGCGACATGCGCGCGCGAAACCTTATGACCCCCGACCCATACTGCGTCACGGCGAGAACGCCGGTTTCCCAGATCATGCGGGCGATGTTGGACAAGAACATCAGCGCGGTGATGGTGATGGGCGATGATGGAAAACTGGTCGGACTCGTCAGCGAGGGCGATCTGGTCAGGCGCCAGGACAGCACGCATCAAAAAAAGATGGACCATTGGCTGGCGCTCCTCGCCGAAGGCGAGGCCTTGAACTTGGAGTTCCTGCACAGCCTTCAACTGGGTGAGCAGACCGCTGCATCTGTCATGAGCAGTCCCGTCATTACGGTGGAAGAAGACACTGAACTGGCGCAGATCGCCGACCTTATCCTCAAGCGCGGCATCAAGCGCGTGCCGGTTACCCGCGGCGGAAAACTCGTTGGTGTGGTGAGCCGCAGGGACATTCTGCGCGCGCTGCTGGACCAGGAAAATTGAGCATCCAGGGAGAGGCATCATGGAGCGCATAGGAATTTTTTATTATTCGCGCATAGGCACCGCCCGCGCCACTGCGGAGCGCCTTTCATCCCTCAGCAACTGGCCGGCATATGAAGTACGTGACGCCGTCCCAAGATTTGGATTGAGCGGCGATTGGCGCTGCATTGTCGACAACCTGCTTAAGCGCTGCCCGGATGTTCGCTATGACGGGCCGCCCGTAGACGACTTCGACCATGTCATTCTGATCGCCCCGGTCTGGCTTCGATCCTTGGCCGCCCCCATGCGCGCCTTCCTGAAGATGCAGGGACGCCTCATCAAGGCCTACTCCGTCATTTGCGTCATGTCCGGCATCGGGGGTTTTCGCGCGGTGGACGATATTGCCACCCTGGTCGGTTCCAAGCCGCGCTCGATCCTGCTCCTGAAACAATACGACGTGCTGGCCGAGGAATGTGATGCGTCCCTTTGCCGCTTCCGCGAGCAGACACGCGCGGCGGCGCCTGCCGCATGGGACGATCCGGTATTGCCTGCCGTCGATTGAACAGCCTCTTGCCGATTCGCTAGTACTTTCAGATTAGCTTGCTCTCACCAGTGCGCCGTGCGGGAATGTGTGCTGCAATGATTTGCCACCTGTCTCGGGGATGGCAAATCGCACGCTCCCGCAATGAAGCAATCGCTTAACGCGCCGCCGCTGCTGGACATCATCCAATCCGCCACCGAACCGATCATCACGATAGACGAGCGCATGCGCATCGTGATGTTCAATCCGGCGGCCGAGCGTGTATTTCTTTGCCGTGCGGACGAGACCATCGGCGCGAACCTCGACACTCTCATTCCCGCCCGGTTTCGCGCCGCCCATTCCAGGCATGTCGACCGGTTCAAGCAAACCGGCATTTCCGAACGCCAGATGGGTTTGGGCGCACCGCTCTGGGGCCTGCGCGCCAACGGCGAAGAATTTCCCATGGAAGCCTCCATTTCTCAAACGCACTCGGAGGCGGGCGTGTACCTGTCCATCTTCCTGCGGGACATCACCGAGCGGCAGCGGGTCGATCAAGCGCTGCGCGCCTCCCGTGACGAACTTACTCGTCTTTCAAACGCACTGCTGCATGTCCGGGAGCAAGAGAAAAAGCATATTGCACGGGAGTTGCACGATGATCTGGGTCAGACACTGACCGCGCTGACCATGGAACTGTCCCAGATGGAAGCGGGCTTCGCGCCTGACGACACTGCCATGCGCGCCCACGTGCGTGCCATGCGGCGGCTGATAAAGAAGACATTCGCTTCGTTGCGGCGCATCGCCTCTGACCTGCGGCCCGTCATGCTTGACGACCTTGGACTCGCCGCCGCGGTCGAATGGCTGGTGGCGGATTTCGTTTCCCGGTACGGCATCGACGTGGAGGCGGAAATCGACATTGGCCCGCAGGAACCTGGTAAACCGGTCGCGACAACGCTGTTTCGCGTCGTCCAGGAAGCGCTTACCAACATTGCCAAGCATGCGCAGGCCAGCAAGGTCCAGGTGCGACTCTGCTGCACCGAATCGATATGCGAATTGACCGTTCAGGATAATGGCGCAGGCACGTCGCCTGAAGCCCTGGCCAGAAAACTTCCCTTATCGCTGGGCCTGCAAGGCATACGGGAACGGGTCCGCCTGTTGAATGGCGAGGTCACGATCCATACACAAAAAAGGGCCGGGTTCCGCCTGAATGCGCGCGTGCCTGCGTACCCGCCGCAATCCCGTTCGGAGGCAGCATGATCGCTGTCATGCTCGCCGATGACCACACGCTGCTACGCGCAGGGCTGCGGCGCCTGCTGGAGCATGCAGGCGGCATCTCGGTGGAGGGCGAGGCGAGTAACGGCTTGGAAGCAGTAAAGCTCCTTGGCCAGCGTCCCTGGGACCTGCTGGTGCTGGACATGTCCATGCCCGGCCGGGACGGCGTGGATCTGATCCGGCAGATACGGCACGAATACCCGAAAATCCCGATACTGGTGCTGACCATGCATGGAGAGCAGCAATACGCCGTACGAGCGATCAAGGCGGGGGCATCGGGATATCTGACCAAGGACAGCGCCGCGGAGGAGCTGGTCGTCGCGGTTCGCAAGGTCGCCGCCGGAGGCAGGTACCTGAGCCAGTCCTTGGCGGAAAGCATCGCTTTCGAACGGCAAGTAGATGCCGACACCCTTCCCCATCTACTGCTGTCCGATCGAGAATTGTCCGTATTCCGTTACCTTGCCTCGGGCCTGAGCAATTCGGACATCGCCCGGCTGCTGTTTCTAAGCGTCAAAACCGTCAGCACCTACAAGTGCCGCATCCTGGTCAAAATGCAGTTGCGCAACCAGACCGATCTGGCGCGGTACGCAATCCGGCACCGATTGATCGACGACAAGGATACGCCGGAAGGTTGACCTGCCGCCGTACAAGCCGGCGTGCCAACAGGGTAGGAAATTTCCTACAGCGGTAGGTAAAACCCACGCCAATCTGACGAGAAACGCTGATAGCGCGCCGCCGCCCCGCCAAGCATACTGAGGCCGCATATCCGCTCGGGCCTGCACCGCCACGCCCACGCAGATCCGGCAGTCCGACCCAGTGAGGTGCGCCATGGAAACCCTCTCGCCGACTTCCGCAGCCCAACCGCCCTTACCCGCAGAGGCGATGGGCAAATGTGAAACCTGTGCTCTCAACCGCATCTGCCACGCGCGCCTTGACGCCGAACCGGTCCCGGTGGGCATGCCCCGCGCCCGGCGACTCGTCCGGCAGGGCGAAGCCATTTATCGCGCGGGCGACGCTTTGCATAACCTGTACCTGTTGCGATCCGGTTCGGTGAAGATCCGAGCCACTAATCCTGCCGGCCTCGAACAGATCACCGCCTTTCCCGTTGCGGGCGCCGTACTTGGGCTAGATGCGATTGAGACTGGCACTCACACCAGCGATGCGATCGCCCTCGAGGATTCCCTCATATGCATACTGCCCTTCTGCGACCTGATGAGGAATTGCAGACAGGACTTCATCGCCGCCCAGCAGTTCAATCGGCTGATCTCCCACGACATCAATGAGAGCCGTGACTTGCTGATGGCCCTGGGATGCATGACCACCGAGGAACGGGTCGCGCACTTTCTGATAGGAATCTCCGAGAAAATGTCTGCCAACGGATACTCTCCCCGCGAATTCATCCTCAAGATGACACGCCAGGATATCGCCAGTCATCTGGGCATGAAGGTGGAGACCGTGTGTCGCGTTTTGGCGCGACTGCAAACTGCAGCCGTGGTCCGAGTGCACAGAAGGCAACTGCAAATCCGCAACATCGACGCGCTCCGCGAGATTAGCTGCGGATGAATGCACATTAGCCGCACCGTGTGCCGCTTGACCAGCATTCAGCCGACGGCCAATTTGTCCTGCACGTCGACAACCCCTGGAACAGCCCAGGCAGCTCGCTCCGCGGCGCCACGTTCAACCCAGCTATCGACCCGCCCGCTCAACACGACCTTATGATCCTGCACACTGACCTCCACACGCTTTGCTTCAACCAGCGCGCTGCGCAGCAGCGCTTCTTCGATCTTGCGCTTGATGTCGCCCGCATGCACAACAGGAACCACTTCGATCAAGTTTGATATGCCGGTCACCCCTGAGAGTTTGTGGACCGCGTTCTCGGCAGCCTGCCGTTGAAAAAACCACTCAACCGTACCATTCAATGTCACCCACCCCTTGTTCACGGTCACCTGCACCTTGCGGTCAGGGATCGTCGAATCCCAGGCAATAATATTTAGCGCCCGAGCGGCAATCTGATCGTCCGCGAGTTGTTTGTCAGCGGCCCTCCTCACCTCTATCTCTTGCGCGATTCCGCGAACTCCTCTGACCCGCTGAACCACGTCTTCGGCGGCCAGCTTCTGCGCAAATGTGCTGACATGTCCGGTCAAGGTCACCACGCCGCTTTCCGCCACTACACCTATATGCTCATCTTCGACACTGGGCTCGAACGCCAGCGCTTTTAGCACTCTATCCCGCAGTTCCGTATCGCTCATGATGACCTCCTGAGTTTCCGATTTCCCGTGTTTTGGGCCAGGCCTCTGGGCATATTGAGCGCTGTTTGCGAAATCCTGTTGACTTTTGTCATCCGGATTTGGGGTCGAATTTCAGTCAGCCGCCATCGCCAGGACGTGCCGTCTTCCGGCGAAATTCATGACAACAATCAATGTTTCGCCCGCGAGGCCGCCGATACTGAGCGTCAACCCCAACACTTCGCGGAGTTGCACCATGTATCAGAAAATTCTAGTTCCTATAGACGGGAGCCCGACATCCGAGTCGGGCCTGAGGGAAGCGATCCGGATCGCTCAGACCACGCACGGTCGCCTGCGCCTGATTCATGTCGTCGATGAACTCTCGTTCGCGTTTACCGCCGATGCTTACAGCTATCACGCAGGTCAACTGCTGGACTTGGTCAGAAGGAACGGTGCAGAGGTACTCGAACACGCATTGGCGCAAGTCAAGGCGGCGGGAGTGGAAGCAGACACCGTGCTCCACGAGAATCTCGACAGGACCGTCAAACAGCGAGTACTGGACGAATCCCTGTCATGGAAGGCAGACCTGATAGTTATCGGAACGCATGGACGCCGAGGGCCGAGCCGACTGGTTCTTGGAAGCAGCGCCGAGGGCATCATGCGTGGCGCTACCGTGCCTGTGCTGCTCGTGCGGGCTCCTGCAGGCGATGCATAGGCCTCTAAAACGTGCGGGCATTACCCTCCAGGCCTCACGCCCGCGCGTGCCCTCACGCCGCCCGGACCAGCAAGACCGGAACAGGAGACAGTCTTGTAACGCCTTCAGCGCTACTGCCGATCATCGCGCGCTGGACACCCCGCCGCCCATGTGTACCCATCACGATCAAGTCCGCCGGCCAGTCTTGCGCCGCTTCAATAATCCGCTCTTGCACCGGCAGTCCCAGATCGTCAGCAAGGATTGTTTCAGCCGGCACTTCCGCCGATGCCGCGCGCTCTCGCGCCTGGTTCAGGATCTCCTGGCCACCTCGCCGCAGTGTCTCGATGAGTTCTCCCATGTAGTATCCCGCATAGGGATTGGCGGTGAGTGAGATTGATTGATCATCCAGCACATGAATAATGCGCAACGTTGCATTGAATGCCTTTGCAATCTTTATTGCTTCATCTAATGCGCGATTCGAAGCGTGGCTGCTGTCAACGGCGACAATTATGTGTGAGTACATGGGCTTTCCCCCGTAATGTGGGCGTGGACCCACACGCTGAACAGCTAAGAGAGGCCAGCATAAATCCACCGAGTACTCGGTAATTGATAAGCGTCAACTTGATAAGTTTGGATCGATACCATACGGCTTGCGCTGCGTAGGCCCAAATGTGGATATGTACAGCGACACGCTCGTTTGGCTGTTCGACCTTACTCAACGCCAGAAAAAAAGGCGCACAGCCCCGGATACCCCGGCCGTGCGTCACATGCCTTCAAGCATCCCGCCTTTCCTCCTGGAAACCCAGCCTCCACCGACATCCCAAACCCATAAGTCGGCGTAGTCACATCAAACCGGCTCTCGCAAACCTTCTTCGCGCTATAAGCAAACGTCATCCTCTCGCGCCGCCCATTGACCGCGAACGACACCTGGAAGCTGTTCATACTGCTCCACCCTGCCCTGGGCAAGACCACGAACCGGTAATGCTTAGCATCCAGGCGCTCACCAAAGATCTTCAATTGCGCGGACGTCGTGCGCGTCGTAGGCGATGGATACGGCAAGGCCAGCAACGCCCGCGGATCGCCTACCACGCCCAAGTCGAAGCCCACGCCCTTTTGATAGAACGGAACCTCGATACTGGGATAGCCCGAATACTCCACGCGCTTCACCGTGGACCCGTGCTCAAGCGTCCGAGGGTCGTAATCCGGCGCCCGTGCGAACTCGACATCCAGCGTCATCACCACGTCTGCCGGATTGGCGTCTTCGGTGCGCACATGTTTTTCATACACGTCGGCGGTGCTTGCGCAGCCCGCAAGGGCCACCACGAGCGAGAGCGCCAGCCACCGCAACCCACTGACCGCGGAAATCGGCGTCATCTCATTGCTCCTTTCGCGGTTGAACCGGCAACGGCACTGGCTTCAACCCCTGCCCACTAAATTGCCAGCCGCCCTTCCCTTCTTGCCATCGAAAATTCCGGTTGATCCATTCCGCCTTCAGGTTGTCGTAGAGCCGCCGCTGGTCGATATGCTTACCTTCTTCGAGCGCCTTGCGCGCACGTGCGGCGCTTTGGTCCCACGCCGATTTGAAAGCATCGCGCTGCATTGCCTTGGTGAATGCGACGCTGGCGTACGGACCTTCGTCCGCCACGCTAAGGCGGATCTCGTTGTCGAGCAGCACCGCGCCGTGGCGATTGTCTGGCGACACCGACACCAGTAGCGGGGTCGACTGCTGGCGTTCCTTGGATTGCAGGTGTTCAAACCACAGCACCTTTCCCGTCGACGTCACGAGCGCCCGCGAACCGGCGGTGAACAGCAGCAGGTCTTGACGTCCGGGCTGGGGCAGACCCATGTCGGGGTCGCGCACATCGACGGAGGGACTTAGCACTCGCGCGAGCGGGGTATCGTTCTGCACCGCGATCAGGATGGTGCCCACGCCCATGGAATCGTTCGAGACCGCAAGGAGGATCGGCTGACCGCCCTGAGTCGGACCCAGCGCCCTGACGTGCGCAAACTTGTACGCGTTCAGAGGCCGGTATGGCTTGCCGCGGAATTTGAGCTGGTGGAGGGTCGAACCCGACTCGCCTACTAATTCAAAGTCGCCGCCTAGCGGCGGCAAGGTGTTCGGAAGGGAATCAGTGACCGTTGCTGGCCTCGCCTGCGCGTGCGCCAGTATCGGCAGCGCCATGAATAGCGACATCCCTAGCGCGACGGTTGTGCATATCCGCGCAAGGCGGGCATCCGGTGAAACAGTTTTCGTAGGAGGCAGCAAAACGGCATCGGCGGCGGCGCCGCACATGAGAATGATGCGGGCATTCTAGGTCAAATGCACTATCCGCAGCAGGGCCGCCGCCCAATGCCCCCGCGTGACCTTCCACCCAATCCTATGTGACCAGGTGTGCGAATCGGCTGGACGCGCTTTGGTACGCTAAACCCATCTCGGAAGGGGCAACACTAGGCGATTCCCCTGTTGGCGCTCTCGCGCAACACATCAGCCCCCGCGTGCTGCAGAAATCCCGCGCCCAACTCCTTCAAATCAACCACCCCCAACAGCCCCATATTGCGCCGCACTTCTTCGGTGATAAGTGCTATCGCGTGCGCCACGCCGCGTTGGCCGGCCACCGTCGCGGCATAGTTGAACGGACGGCCGACGAACACGCAGCGCGCCCCCAGCGCCATCGCCTTCAATACGTCCGTGCCCCTGCGCACGCCGCTGTCCAGCATCACTTCCATCGGGCCCGCGGCATCCATGATGGCGGGCAAAGCGTGCAGGGGCGACACACTGCCGTCAAGTTGGCGCCCGCCGTGGTTGGAGACGATGACCGCGTCCATGCCCAACGCGCGCGCGGTGCGCGCATCGTCCGGATGAAGAATCCCCTTCAGCACCATGTGCCCTTTCCAGCGACGGCGGATGGCCGATACATGCTGCCAGTTCAGGTGACCTCGGTCAGAGAAGTCCCGCAGGACGCTGGACGACATGATGGGCGCGCCGCGTGTGGCGTAATTGTTTTCGAAGTGCGGCATGCCATGGCGCGCGAGCGTTCGTAGAAACGTGCCAAACAGCCATCGCGGATGCGTCACCCCCTGCCAGGCGAGGCCGAGACTGGGCCGTAGCGGCGTGGAGAAGCCTGCCCGCACATTGTTCTCGCGGTTGGCGGCGACGGGCGTGTCTACCGTCAGGACCAGCGTGTTGACGCCGGCGGCCGCCACGCGGTCGATCAGTGCGGCGATCTGCGCATCGTCGCCGGGAAGGTATGCCTGAAACCAGGTGTCAGGCGCCGCTTCCATCACGGTCTCCAGGCGGATGAGCGACGAGCCGCTCATGATGCAGGGCACGCCGGCCTCGGCCGCCGCGCGCGCCAGGACGACGTCGCCCCGATAGCTGGAGATCGCCGAAATGCCCATGGGGGCCACGCCTACGGGCGCCGCATAGTCGCGGCCGAGCACCGTGCACCGGGTGCTGCGTGCGGACACGTCCACCAGCACCTTCGGCCGGAAAGCAAATTCGGCAAACGCCTCACGGTTGCCGCGCTCCGACTGGCCGTCCTCCACGGCGCCCGACACATACGCATAGATGGGCGCAGGCAGGAGCGCTTTGGCTGCGGCTTCGAAGTCGTGCAGGCTGAGCATTCGGCGCAAGGGATCGGACATGTCGGGCTCCTCCGGCGGCCGCTGCGGCGAGCGGCCGTCTATTGTTGTCGGTGTCGGCGGGGACTATAGGCGCGCAAGCCGTTTGAAGAAAGTGACTTTATCGACGGCGTTTCATACACTTTTGTTCACTCTTGATATCGTCCAGTCCACCACCTCCCATGACGCTAAAGCAACTTGAGGCCTTTTACTGGGCCGCCACGTGCAAGAATTTTGCGATCGCCGCGAATCGCCTCAATATTTCGGTTTCGTCATTGTCCAAGCGCATTGGCGAGCTGGAATCGTCCATCGGCGCTGAGCTCTTCAGCCGCAGCGCGCGCAGCGCGACGTTGACGGCACTGGGCGAACAACTGGTGCCGCACGCCAAGGATCTGTTGCGCAACGCCGACCAGTTCATGCAGCAGGCCAGCAACAACCTCAGCTACTCGGGCCGCTGCCGGTTTGGCGCGGGCGAGCTGACGTCGCTGACGTGGATGTCCCAGCTGATCGAAGTCATCCAGCGGGCCCATCCCAACCTGCTTGTCGAGCCATTTGTGGGCGTCGGCGAATTGGTCGAGCGCGGTCTGGAGGAAGGCGAACTGGACTTCGCCGTGATTGCCGGCCCATCGTCCCGCCCCGCCATCGCGTCCCGCGTTATCGGCAGTGCGCAATTCGAATGGGTCGCTGCGCCAAGCGCCGTGACGAATCCCGCCGCGGTCACCCCGGCCGACCTGCCAGGCTTGACGCTGATCACGCTCCCGCAAAGCTCGGGCGCCATCCGCATTCTCGACGACTGGCTCACCGAGCAACGGGTATCGCCCGGCCGCAACCAGTGTTGCAACGGCTGGGGCGGCATTGCGGCGATGTTGCAGCAAGGTCTGGGGCTGGGTTTCCTGCCGTCAGCGTGGGCGCAGATTCTGATCGAACGGGGTCAGCTGCAATCCCTGCCTGCGTTTCCGCCGCTACGCCCTCTTACCTACACCTTCCAATGGCGCCGTGACGATACCCGGCCAATGCTTGAGACGTTGCGCATGCATGCCGAGGCATGCCTGGATTTCCACGCGCCCACCGGCATGATCTGAGTGCGAATCACGCCGGCCGCGCATCTTTACTGTTTCCGAAAAGCGTTGTTTCCGAAGTCAAATTATTCGCTTTATCTCCTGAATTTGCGGGCGTAGAGTCGCCACAAACAACCACTCTGGAGACAAGGCGACATGCCGGATTTTGGATTTACCTTGCACGACTGCCCGCCCGGCCCGAGCCGCGAAACGCTCGCGGCTTACCAAGACCTGGCGGTGGCAAACATCAGCGATGCGATGAGCCGCGGCACAGGCACGTCGTCGCTGCGGCCGATGCACCGGACCCGCCGGATCCTCGGCCGCGCCTTCACGGTGCGCACCCGGCCGGGCGACAACCTCATGGTGCACAAGGCCATCGATACCGCACAGCCTGGAGACGTCATCGTGGTTGACGCGGGCGGCGACATGAGCAACGCCATCATCGGCGAAATCATGGTGGGCTGGGCTGCCAAGCGCGGCTTGGGCGGCTTTGTGATTGACGGCGCCCTCCGCGACAGCGAAACCATCGGCGAGGGAGATTTCCCCGTCTATGCCCGCGGCGTCGCGCATCGTGGGCCCTACAAGGACGGTCCCGGCGTCATCAACGTGCCCGTCACCGTGGACGGCATGGTTGTGATGCCTGGCGACCTGCTGGTAGGCGACGCCGACGGATTGTTGGCCATCCGCCCGGACGAGGCTCCGGCCATCGCGGAACGCGTCCGCGCCATCGCCCAAGCCGAGGCGCAAGTCCTGAAGGACATCGAGCGCGGCACGCTGGACCGCAGCTGGGTCGACGCGGCCCTCAAGTCGCGAGGCGTGCTGTGACGACCGCTACGCCCCGCCACTCGGCACGCCTTTGCAGGCTGGATCTCTGGCTCAATCCGGTGTTCGACGAGATCATCGGCGCCACGCCCGGGATCGCGTTGTCGGTGCTTCCTGCGACCGGCGACGACGCCCGCACGCTCGCTGGCCTGAAAACCGCCCACGCCTACCACGTGTCCGCGGCCAAGGATGAGCTGCCGCGCCAGTGGTTCGTCAGCGCCGAGTTGATTGCGCAATGCCCTGACCTCGTGTGCGTATCGTCTGGCGGCGCCGGTTACGACACCATCGACGTGGCGGCCTGCACTGCGGCCGGCATCGCGGTCGTGAATCAGGCCGGCGGCAACGCGGAATCCGTGGCCGAGCACACGTATGCGCTGCTGCTGGCCGTGCAACGGCGAATTGTCGAATCACACAACCGCCTGCGCCAGGACACGGGCTTTTCCCGCGAAGATCTGATGGGCCATGAAATCCACGGCAGCGTCATCGGTCTGGTGGGCATCGGAAAGATCGGCACCAGCGTCGCCCGCATCGCGCAAGGCTTCGGCCTGCGCGTCATCGCCCACGATCCGCTGCTGGACGCCGCGACCATCCGCAGCCGTGGCGCCGAACCCGTCGGACTGGACGAGTTGCTGGCGCAATCGGACATCGTGTCGCTGCACTGCCCGCTAGACGCATCCACGCGAGGGCTGATCGGCGCGAAGGCCTTTGCGGCGATGAAGCCCGGCGCGGTGTTCGTTTCGACGGCGCGCGGGGGCATCCACGAGGAGGACGCATTGCATGACGCGCTGCGTAGTGGGCATCTGCGTGGCGCGGGGCTGGACGTCTGGGAACAGGAGCCGCCCGATCGCTCGGCCCCGCTGCTGGCCCTGGACAACGTGGTCGCCACCTTCCACACCGCGGGCGTCACGCACGAGGCGCGACGCAGCGTCGCCCGCTCATCGGCGACGCAGCTTGCCGCGATGCTGCGCGGCGAGCGACCGCCGCAACTCGTGAATCCGGAGGTGTGGCCTCTGGCCGCCAAGCGTATCGCCACGCTGACATAACAACGCGGCACACGCGCGGGTCCAGATGCAAAGGCCGGCGCGATGACCGCCAGAACCCCTGAGGAGACAACCATGCAACAACAAAACAAACGCCGCACGCTGCGCACCCTGGCCACCCTGCTTGCGGGCGCCGCATTGTTTTCGGGCGCCGTGCAGGCCGCCGGCTATCCGGAACGTCCGATCAACCTGATCGTGTCTTACGGCCCGGGCGGCGGCACCGATCTGGTCGCGCGGATGATGGCGCCTTACCTGCAAAAGCATCTGGGCGGTGACGCGCGCATCGTCGTGCTGAACCGGCCGGGCGCGGGCGGCGCGATCGGCTTCGCGGAACTGGCTCGCGCCCAGCCGGACGGCTACACCATCGGCTTCATCAACACGCCCAACCTGTTGACGATTCCCATCGAACGCAAGACCGCCTTCACCTGGCAGAGTTTCGACCTGCTGGGCAATCTGATCGATGATCCCGGCGCATTCACGGTCCTCAACGACAACCCGGTCAAGAACCTTGCGGAACTGTCCGACTACGCGAAGAAGAACCCCGGCAAGGTCACCGTCGGCACCACGGGCACGGGGTCGGACGACCACCTGGCCATGCTCCGGTTCGAGCGGGCGTCGGGCACGAAGCTCAGCCACATCCCGTACAAGGGCGCCGGTGAGGTGCGCGGTGCGCTGGCAAGCGGCGAGATCACGATCGGCGCCATCAACGTGGGCGAGGCGCTTCAATATCAGAAAGGCGGCACGCCGCTACGCTTCCTGGGCCAGATGGGCAACACGCGCTCGGCCGCGCTGCCGGACGTGCCCACGTTCAAGGAACAGGGATTCGATTTTGAACTGGCTTCACTGCGCGGGCTGGCCGCGCCCAAGGGATTGCCGGACGACGTGCGCGCGAAGCTGGTCACGGCGGTCAAGCGTACGGTCGACGATCCGGAATTCCAGGCCAAGGCCCGGGACATGTTCGCACCGCTGCGTTACTTGCCGCCCGCTGAATATGCGAAAGAGCTGAAGGCGGGCGAAGCGCAGTTCCAGCAGCTCTGGAAAGAAGCGCCCTGGCTCGACAAGTAGACATGTGTTCCCGGGGCCCTGCCCAGTCCCGGCCGCCGGCAAATCCAAGCGGCCGGCGGCTGTAGCAGGGACTAAAACGAGGCCTAAAACGTAGACTAAAACGCCGCGGCGCCCGATGGCTCGGACCGCAGCCATCGGCATCAACGCATCGCCGCCAGCATCAAATCGAGATTCTGGACCGCCGCGCCCGAGGCGCCCTTGCCCAGGTTGTCGAACACGGCCGTCAGCAGCACCTGGCCGTGCTGCGCATTGCCGTAGACGCCCAAGCGAAGATCGTTCGTGCCGTTCAGCGCCTCGGGATTCAGGTTCGTGTGCGCGGCGGCCTCGTCGTGCGGCACGACCTGCACGTGCTTCGCGCCGGCATAGTGCTGTTGCAGGCAATCGTGCATTTTCTCGGCATCCACGCCGTCAGGCAGCAGGCGCAGGTGCAGCGGAATGGTCAGGACGATGCCCTGGCGGAAAGCCCCATAAGACGGCACGAACACCGGACGCTGCGTGAGACCCGCGTGCCGCTCGATCTCGGGGGTGTGCTTATGCCCCAAGCCCAGACCGTAGACCTGAAACGCGGGACCGCGCGGGCCATCTGCGCCTTCGTAGGCATCGACGCTGGCCCGGCCGCCGCCCGAGTAGCCGGACACTGCATTGATCACCGCCGGATAGTCGGCGGGCACGAGGCCTGCCTGGACCAACGGCCGCAGCAGCGCGATGGCGCCAGTGGGGTAGCAACCGGGGTTGCTGACCCGCAGGGCGTGGGCGATGCGCTCGGCCTGGCCGGCGCTCATTTCCGGAAACCCGTACACCCAGCTCGCATCCGTGCGATGCGCAGAGCTT
The DNA here is from genome assembly GCF_002418565.1 of Achromobacter sp. UBA5777. Classification (NCBI taxonomy): domain Bacteria; kingdom Pseudomonadati; phylum Pseudomonadota; class Betaproteobacteria; order Burkholderiales; family Alcaligenaceae; genus Achromobacter; species Achromobacter sp. UBA5777. Next base: position 50,721 of record NZ_DIEJ01000165.1, read on the forward strand.
GCGTCGATGATGCGGACATTTGGATTGACAACGGACGCGGCCGCCTGGCGCGCCGGCTCGTCGGGCAGGCAGAGAATCGCGATGTCGCTGGAATTGATCGCGTCGGCGCGGCGCTGCGGATTCTTGCGGTCGGACTCGGGCAACTTCAACAGTTGCAGGTCGCTGCGGCCATTGAGCCGTTCGTGGATCTGCAGACCGGTCGTGCCCTGGTCGCCGTCGATGAAAACAAGAGGTTGGGTCATGATGCTGTCCGGGTGGTTCGGCGTTGCCTGATTCGTTCAGGAATGGAGCTTATCTTCGATCTGCGGGCGAGATAAGAAAAGTCGAATATCATGATCGTTTGATTCAGGTTTTCTGAACCAAGCCGACGCGTTTGGGGTGCGGACGCTTTGGAACACCGCATCCGTAACCGAAATCCAACCGGAAACTGCCATGCGCGAAATCAGCCTGGACCGTCTGCGCACCCTGGTCGCCATTGCCGACCTCGGCTCGTTCGCCGACGCCGCGCGCGCGCTGCATCTGGCGCCGCCCACGGTCAGCTTGCACGTGTCGGACCTGGAAACCCGTGTCGGCGCGCCCCTACTGACGCGAAAGCGCGGCCAGGTCCGACCCACTACCATCGGTGAAACCTTGCTGGAACGCGCGCGCCGCTTGCTTGCGGAGGCGGACCAGGCGTTGGACGACGTGCAGCGGCAGGTACAAGGATTGGCGGGCCGTGTGCGGCTTGGCGCGTCGACCGGGGCCATCGCCCACCTGCTGCCGCAGGCGCTGGAAACGCTGGGTCGCGACCACCCCGGCATCGACGTGCACGTGGCGGTGCTGACTTCGCAGGAGACGTTGTTGAGGCTGGCGGACGGCACGCTGGACGTGGGTCTGGTCGCGCTGCCTCAGCCGCCCATCGACGGTTTGGTGCTGCGTCCGTGGCGCCGCGACCCGGTGATGGCATTTCTGCCTGCCGCCTGGAAAGCGCCGGCGCGCCTCACGCCCGCTTGGCTGGCCGGACGGCCCCTGATCCTGAACGACGCCAGCACGCGGCTGTCGCGCCTGACCGGAGAATGGTTCGCGGCCGCTGGCCTCAACCCTCGCGCGCGCATTCAGTTGAACTACAACGACGCGATCAAGAGCCTCGTGGCCGCGGGCTACGGCGCGACGTTGCTGCCGCACGAGGCCACCGCGCCGCAGCCCGATCCGCGCGTCATCATGCGGCCGGTGCGGCCCGCGCTATGGCGTCCGCTCGGCATCGCGCATCGCGCGGGGCAAGTGGAAGCGGCCACGCAGCACGTGCTGAACGTGCTGTGGGAATTGCGTGCATCGGGCGGTAAAGGCGCCGCTGCAGAGTAGGCAGTCCGAAATCTGGGCTTGCCGGCCAGGTATCGCAGCTGCCGATCGCCGTCCTCACCCTGTCTTTCCCAGCCTCTCGGGAGCAGCCGGCGCCCGGCGGAAGAACGCTGCCCGCTGGCTTTCCTCGCGCAATCGCCGCGCGCGCGAGCGGAACAAATCCTTGCGTCCAACGATGCCCAGCAACCGGCCATTATCCCGATCAAGAATAGGCACGCGCCCCGCCCCGGACAATGCCATCCGGTCGGCGATCTGACTGGCCAATTCATCCGGGTGCCCATACACCAGCTCGCGCCCATCGAGCGCCTGCGCCAGCGTCCGTTCGTCCGGCGCACCTTGCAGCGCCCACGCCAGGGTGTCGGCGCGCGTCACTTCGCCGACCACGACGCCCTGCCCGTCCAGCACCGGATAACTCGTATGCACCGGCTGCGCGGTCGTGAAATGCGCGACGGCCTGCGCCACCGTCATCGTGTCCGGCAACGTCTGCACCGGCGTCGTCATCACATCGGCCACGCGCAGCAGATCGAACGGATCCACGCGGTATTCGCGGCTGATATGGTGGCCGCGACGCGCGATCTTCTCGGTCAGAATCGACCGTTTGAGCAACAGCACCGTCACGCCATAGGCAAACACGCAGGCCGCCAGCACCGGCAGCAGCGCTTGCATGTTGCCGGTCAGCTCGACGGCAAACAACGTGGCCGTCAGCGGCGCGCGCATCGTTCCGCCCATCATCGCCGCCATGCCCACCAGCGCCCAAAAGCCGGGATCTGCCTGCGGCAGCACGGGCGACGCCAGCGCACCGATCGCACCGCCGAAGATCAGCAGCGGCGCCAGCACGCCGCCGGACGTGCCGGAGCCCAGCGCGATCGACCAGATGGCGACCTTGACCACCAGCAGCACCAGCACGGCCTGGAAAGCGAGATCGCCCGCGAGCATGTGCCGGATGTTGTCGTAACCGACGCCCAGCGCGGCGGGCTCGATCAACCCGCCGATGCCGATCGCCAGCCCGCCGATGGCCGGCCACCACATCCAGTGGATCGGCAGCTTCTCGAACAGGTCTTCGGCTGCGTACACCAACGAGGTCAGCACGCCTGACCCCAAGCCCGCCAGCACACCCACGGCGGCGCAGGCCACCAGGTGCCACGGCGTGAAGGCCAGCGCGCCGGCATACGAAAAGATCGGGCCGGGTTCCATGATGAAGGCGCGCGTTGCGGCCGCCACCAGCGCCGCCACGGCCACGGGCAGGAAGCTGCGGGGCTTCCATTCGAAGAGCAGCAGCTCGACCGCCAGCAGCACTGCGGCGAGCGGCGTGCCGAAGATCGCGGTCATGCCGGCGGCCGCGCCCGCAACGAGCAGCGTCTTGCGTTCGCCGTCGTCCAGGTGGATCGTCTGCGCGAGCAGCGAGCCGATCGCGCCGCCGGTCATGATGATCGGCCCTTCGGCGCCAAACGGGCCGCCCGTGCCGATGGACACCGCTGACGACACGGGTTTAAGGACCGCCACCTTTGGTTGGATGCGGCTCTTGCCGATCAGGATGGCTTCCATGGCTTCGGGGATGCCGTGGCCACGGATCTTCTCGGAACCGTAGCGCGCCATGAGGCCGATGATGAGACAGCCAATGACCGGAATGAACACGGAGCCGAGTCCGAGCCGCCCCGTCGAAATGGGCAGGTCGGCAAACGAAAACAGGCCGTGATAGGCCAGATTGGTGCACAGTGCGATGAGGCGAAGGAGCAGCCAGGCGGCTGCGACACTGGCCAGTCCGACCGGAATGGCAAGGCCCATCAAGAGGACGACACGACGGTCGGTGGTGAAGTCGCCAAGCCGCAGTCCGGGCTTGGCGGAAGAGGAAATGGGGGGCATGGTCAAGGAGAGGTTGGAAGTATTCGCACGGAGTTTGCGAAAAGTCATATATATCGTAGCACGACATATATTAGAATCGCCGGGTGAACGCCTCCCCGACACCCACTCGCTTGTCTCCCGCCGACTACGAACTGCTCGCGGATTTCCGCTATGCGCTGCGAAAATTCGCGGCGTTCAGCGAAAGCGCGGCCGCGGGCCTGGACCTGATGCCGCAGCAGCATCAGGCGCTTCTCGCCATCAAGGGCACGCGCAAGACCGCGCCCGGACGGCGCGGACTATATGTCGGCGAAATCGCCGACCGACTGCTGATCCGGCCGCACACCGCCGCCGAACTGGTAGGCCGTCTGGCGCGGCTGGATCTCGTCAGCCGCGAAGCCGACCCCGAAGACGGACGCCGCGTCGAGGTCGTGCTGACTCCCAAAGCCGAGCGCATGCTCGAAGATCTGTCCGCCTCTCACCTCGAAGAACTGCACGCCATGCGCCCGCTATTGACGCGGCTGCTGACACGCATGGGCGCCGAAACCGGCAAGGACTGACCCACCCGTTTTTCACCCTCGACTGCGTCCACGCGACATAAGCTCATGCCGCCAGGAAATAAGCGGCGTGATAAATTGTCGCCCCGCGACATATCAATGCGTCGCGAGGAGAGATTGTCTTGGGTGTTGCATTCAAGCGCTGGCTGGGATCGTTCGCGCCAGCGCCCGTGGGCGTCAACGGACGCGAAAAACTTTACGGCGCGGTAGGCGCCCTGCTCGGCCTGTTCTGCACCGAGTGGGTGGGACGTCACGCGTTGGGCGCCGACAATCCGTGGTTCATCGCCCCGATGGGCGCGTCGGCCGTGCTGCTGTTTGCAGCACCTGCCAGCCCGCTTGCCCAGCCCTGGTCGCTAATGGCCGGGAACCTGGTGTCTGCCCTGATTGGCGTCTTCTGCGCCCAATTCATCCCTGTCCCTGGTATCGCGGCGGCCGTGGCCGTGGCGCTTGCCATTGGCGCCATGTTTTCGCTGCGCTGCCTGCACCCGCCCAGCGGCGCCGTCGCGCTGACCGCCGTGCTGGGGGGGCCCGCGGTCGCCAAGCTGGGCTACGCCTTCGCCCTGTGGCCCGTTGCCCTGAACTCCGTCATCCTGCTGTGCATTGCCGTGGTTTTTAACGGCGCGCTGAAACGCAACTATCCCCGCCGCCACGCGGAACCGGCTGCCGGCCACAACACGCGCGATCCGATTCCCAGTGCACGACTGGGCTTTTCGCGAACCGACCTGGACGAAGCGCTGAGCCAGCGCGGCGAGCTGCTGGACATCAGCAAGGAAGACCTGGAAGAGATCGTGCTGGCTGCGGAATTGCGCGCCAGCGTCCGCCGTTTTGGCGACGTGCGTTGCGCCGACATCATGTCGCGCGATGTGGTGACCGTGATGGAAAAGGATCCGCTGGACTACGCGGTCCGCCTTTTCGACAAGCACCGCGTGCAGGCCCTGCCCGTGCTGGATTCAGCGGGCCGCTACGCCGGCATGATCGCTCAGGGCGATGTGCTGGCAAGAAAGAGCCGTCTGACCCCGGTCCCCACGGATGCCGAATCCGCGCCCGACCTGCTGGTGGCCGACTGCATGCGCAGCGAAGTGCCGTTCGCCACGCCCGGCCTGCCCGTGATCGAACTGGCTCGCCCGATGTCGGACAGCCTGCATTGCGTGCCGGTGCTGGACGAATCGCGCCATCTGCAGGGGCTGTTGACGCAATCGGACCTGGTGGCCGCGTTGTATCAAATGGCGGTGTCCGCGAACTCGCAGCCCGCAGGCGGTGCGGGACCGCACAAGCTGGCCGCCTGACCTCCGTAACCCTACGGATTCCGGTGCGCATTTGCCGCAAGGCATAATTGCCGGCGTGAATCCCCTCTCGCGCATGCGCGCCTTCATCTGCTGGCTGGTCCTGTTCTTTCTGGGCGCAATCTGGATCGCGCGGCAGGAATACGTGGACCAGTTCGAGCGCTTCTTCCAGAGCACCAGCATCGCCCAACGCATGCTGAGCCAGAAGACGGTGCAGCATGAAGCCGTCCTGGCCACGCTGGCCGCGTTGTCGCATCCTCCCGCTCCCGAACGTCTCTTTCCCAGCCTGCAGCCCGCCATGCCGCAGTTACTGGGGCTTGGCCATCTGCCGGGCGGCGTCTGGGCGGGCAGCTTGCCCGCGCCGGCTGGCCTGCAACAAGCGGTGGAGCGCGCCCGGCAACTGGGTCGCCCCGTGACGATTGCCGTGGACGACGCGCGCTACTGGCTGGTGTCGCCTTCCGGGTGGAGCCTGCTGATCGACGCGCGGCAGCTCGTGCCGGCTGCCGACTTTCCGCCGGGTCTGGGCAACCTGACCCTGACGGTGGATCGCACCCCGCTACCGCTGCTGGACAAGCAACCCAATGATGCACTGCCCGGCTGGACGCTGGCGCTGCAAAAGCCGCTGGGCGCGGCCAGCCAGCCGTTTCAGATGCGCAGCACCCGCACGTTGACGCCCGGATTCTGGCCGTGGACCGCCTGGCTGGCATGGGCCGTGGCCAGCGGCTTGCTGGTGGCCGGCGCCGCTGCCTGGCATCGCTCGCGCGCAGAAGCGCGCCGGCAGCAGGAACAGGTGCGTCTGGCGGCCATGGCGCGCCTGAGCACGCTGGGCGAAATGGCCGCCGGCATCGCGCACGAGCTCAACCAGCCACTGACCGCCATCCTGGCGCAAACCCGCGCCGCCGCACGCCTGCTGGATGACGAGGACGAGCGTCCGGTGGTGCGCCACGCGCTGCTTGCCAGCGCCGAACAAGCCAAGCGCGCCGCCGACATCATCAGCCGCATGCGCGCGCTGGTGCAGCCCAGTTCGCCCGCGCGGCGAGAAGCCATCGACCCGGACGCGCTGGTGGCCTCGCTGCGGTTTTTGCGCGAGCCCGAACTTGCAAGACAAGGCATCCGCCTGACCTGGACCAACGCCAGTCCCGGCGCGCGGCCGCTGGGCGATCGCGTGGCCCTTGAACAGATCCTGCACAACTTGGTGCAGAACGCGGCGGATGCGCTGGACGGCGCCTCGGGTACGCGCCAGATCGCATTGGAAGGCCGGGCGGTCAACGGCAGTTACCAGTTCAGCGTCAGCGACACTGGCCCGGGCATTGCCGCGGACGCCATGCCGCGCCTTTTCGCGCCGTTTTTCACCACCCGCGAACAGGGCATGGGCCTGGGCCTGGCACTGTGCGATACGCTGGCCGGCTCGATGGACGGCCGCATCGCCGCGCGCAACCTCAGCCCCGCTGGCGCCTGTTTTACCGTCAGCCTGCCGCAGGCCGGAGCCGCCGCATGAATTCCAACGATCATTCCCCGCTGGTCTACCTGGTGGACGACGACGACGCAGTCCGCGACGGACTTGGGCTGCTGCTGCGCAGCGTCGGCCTGCGCAGCGCAGGCTTTGCGGACCCGATGGCGTTTCTTGGCGCGCTAGCGCAGCCGGTGATCGGCTGCGTGGTGCTGGACATCCGCATGCCCGGCATCAGCGGACTGGACGTGCTTGCGCAGCTTGCTGAACGGTCCGACCTGCCCGTGGTCATGCTGACCGGCCATGCCAACGTAGACCTGTGCCGCCGCGCGTTCAAGGGTGGCGCCATGGAATTCCTGCAAAAGCCGGTCGACGACGACGTCTTTCTGGATGCGGTCCAGGCGGCCGTACGCACGCACATCGCCAGCCGTGAGCGCCTTGCCGTCACGCAGGCGGCGGCGGACCGCCTGGCGCGCCTGTCGGGACGCGAGCACGAAGTGTTGGAGCGCATCGTGCGCGGCATGAGCAACAAGGAGATTGCGCGCGAATTCGACCTGTCGCCGCGCACGGTCGAGACCTATCGTGCCAACGTCTTTGCCAAGCTGGAAGCCGAGTCGCTTGCGCAACTGATCCGCCAGTACGCGACGCTGCTCGATTGAAGCGCCGCCTCCGTAACGCTACGGAGGCGCGCGCGTAGTCGGGCGTATACCGCGCCCTCGGCCTTTTGGCCACACTGTCTGCTCCTACCGCAACACCCCCGAAAAGGATGCAGACCATGAAGAAACTGTCGCTTGCCGCCCTGCTCTCCACGCTGGCTTTCGCCGGCGCCGCCAACGCTGCCGTGCTGAGCGAGAACAACCTGTCGATGGCCGACGCGCAGAAGCTTGCGACCGCCACCGTCGCCGCCTGCCAGGCCAAGGGCTACAACGTCAGCGCCTCGGTCGTGGACCGCGCCGGCCTGCTCAAGGCCTTTGCCCGCGCCGACAATGCCGGCCCGCACACCATCGAAGCCAGCCGCGCCAAAGCCTTTACCGCGGTCTCGGCCAAGACGCCCACGCTGACCATGATGGAAAACGCGCAGAAGAACCCTGGCGCGGCCAACCTGACCGACATTCCGGGCTTCCTGCTGCTGGGCGGCGGCGTGCCGGTCAAGGCCGGCAACAGCGTGATCGGCGCCATCGGCGTGGCCGGCGCACCGGGCGGCAACCTGGACGCGCAATGCGCCGACGCGGTGCTGGAAGAGAACGCCGCGCTGTTCAAGTAAGCACCGGCACGGCTGCGGGCGATCTTGCGACCCCGCAGCCCGTTCAGTCCTGCCGTTCCCGCGCCACCGCGCGCGACAGTGCCAGATGCTTGTTCAGCAGCATCGCATCCGCCGCCGCAGGGTCGCGGCGCTGCAGGCGCTCATTCTCCGAAGGCTCCAGGTCCGCCGCGCGCACCAGCGACAGCAGGTCGCGCGTCCGGGTTTCGATCACGGGCGTCAAGGTGTCTTCGATCAGCTCGCCCTTCACGTACGACTGCACCCGCGTCGACAGATTGCGCGTATGCGTGAAGGTCGCTTCCGCCAGCGCGCCCAGCTCGTACTGGATGCCGGTCTGGCTGGTGACCTCGTCCCTGATCTGGATGAACTTGTAGTTCTGCGAATCCTTGTCCTTGGACAGAGCAAGCGTCTGCTGCGGCGTCAGTGCCAAATGGTAGCTGGCGGTCAGATTGGCGCGCTGTTCCTGCTTGACGCCCAGGTCGAACAATGGCCGGCCGCTGACGTTGCTGTTTTGCGAGACCTGATAGGTGAATTGATCGACTTCGCTGGTCTTGTACGGATTGCTCGCGTCCATGGTCTGCGAAATCGAGGCCGAGAAGTCCGCCACGCCCGACAGCAGACTGCGGTACGTGTAGCCAGCGGCAACGATGCGCGGCGACTGGCTGGACGGGGCGGCGCCCGCCTCGTAGCTCTGGTGCAGCTCAGCGAATGCGTCCTTGAACACCGCCATCAGGGCCTCGTCGCCCTTGCCGCGGCTGCGCGCCGCGTCGAACTGCTGCAGATAATCGCTGACCGCCGCGGCGCGCTGCTGCGCATTGCCAAAGAGCGCGGCCTTGCTCACGTCGACGTCGACCTTCACCACGCCATCGGCGTTCTTGATGGTCAGCGACCGCTGCTTGCTGTCCGCGGAAAAGTCGATGGATTGCGAAACGACGCCATCCGTCGTAGTCGTGGCTTGCAGCGACACCGACGACAGCACCGCGGAATCAAACTTGGCCAGGCTGGACCACGCCATGCGCGGCGGCACAGACGCCAGGCCATCCACCGCATCCTGGAACGCTTTGGACAAACCGGCGATGGCCTTGCGCTCGGTCTCGGACAGCTCACCCTCGGCCACGTCGATCTGCACCCCGATGCCATCTGCGGTGTTGGTCAGGCTGACCTGGACTTTCACGCCGCTGGCCGTGGTGATGCGCAGCGTGTAGGCATCCTCGGCCTGCGCGGCCGAACCTGCCTGTACGTTGCCCAGGGCGTCGATCTGGCCGGCGCCCGGCGACAACTTGGCAGACTGGGAATAATTGCTGCCGTCGGTCTGGAACCGGTCCAGCAGCGCAGAAGCCACGCCTTCCAGACGCCCGGCTAGCGTGCGCGCGGAAATCGTGTCGGCGATGACGGAGGACACCTTGTCCGCCGCGTCGCGCTCCCAGACCACGCCCGCGGCCGCCGGCTGCGAGGTGTAGGTCAGCGCGGGGGACGTGCCTTGGCCAAGCGTGACCGTCGTCGATGCAGGCACGGCCGCAATATCGGCCTTGTCGCCCGCACGGGTCACGCCAGTGGCGGGCGGCGCCAGACCGATCGTGGTCACGGGGCCGATGGAGGCAACAGATGTCATGGCGTCTCTTCCTCTGGAAAGCCGGAGGCAAGCCTGCCCCCCGGCCGGGGTTCCTTTGAGAAATGTAACGGCAGCAAAACGCCAGACTTAAGTCCCAGGGCAACGCGGCGACCGGGCGATGCCGGTCCCTACCCCTTCACGCATGGACCGGGGCGGTACGCGCCGCCTGGGTCAGCGCGTCAATCAGGCTGTCCGCATCGCGCGGGCCGTCGTACCGCACGCCATTGATGAAGAGCGTAGGCGTGCCGTTCACGCCGCTGCGCACGCCACCACTGAAGTCCACTTCTATCTTGGAGTCGAACGCCCCGCCAAAGGCGCGGTGCAGCACCTGCGGCGACAAGCCGATCTCCTCGCCATAGGCGAACAGATCGCTCTCCTTCAACGCGTTCTGGCGCTCATAGAGCATGTCGTGCGCCTGCCAGAACTTGCCCGCCTGCGCGGCCGCCTCGGCAAATTCCGCCGCCGCGACTGCGTCCGGGTGCAGTTCCGAAATGGGAAAGTTGCGGAAGACGAAGCGTAGCCGGTCGCCCAGCGCACGCTGCACCGCCTTCAGCACGGGATAGGCCTCGCCGCAATACGGACACTCGTAATCGCCATACTCCACCAGCGTCACAGGCGCGTTGTCTGGCCCTTCGGCGTGGTCTTGCGCATTCACGGGAATGAAAAGGCGGCTCATGATTGAACTCCTTGCAAAGCTGGGGCAAGCTTGTCCAGCGCGTCCAGGATGCCGTCAGCGCCCGGGTTGATGCCCAGCGGCGACACATAGCTCCACCGGATGACGCCCTCGGCATCGATGACGAACAGCGCACGATCGGCAATGCCCTCCTGTTCGCGATAGACGCCGTAGCGCCGGGCGACCTCGCCCTTGGGCTCGAAATCCGCCAGCAGCGGGAAATGCAGCTTGCGGTCCGCGGCGAACGCGGCGTGGCACCAGACCCCATCCACCGAAATGCCGACCAACTGCGCGCCGGCTTTGTGGAATTCAGGAAGGATCTGGTTGTACAGCGCCATCTGGTCGCCACAGACGGGGCTCCAGTCCGCGGGATAGAACGCCAGGATCAGCGGCCGGCCGCGCAATTCTTCCAGCGCAACCGTCTGGTCCGGCGTGGCCGGCAAGGCGAAGGACGGTGCGGTCGTGCCGGCAGGCAGGACGGCCGCGGGGTAGTCGTATGACATGAAACGTCTCCTGGACGCGCCGCGCGCGGCGCCAAGGTCAGGGATGCATGTGGCCGGGTCGGATCAGCGTGCGGCGCGGGTCGATTCGTAGAGGAACCAGGTGCGGCGCTCGGCCTCGTCGATCCAGTTTTCGATCAGGCTGGTCGAGGCCACGTCGTTGTGTTCTTCGCACACGGCGTGCGTGGCGCGCAGGAAGCCCGTCAGACGGCGGTTGTCGTCGGCCAGTTCGGCCAGCATGTCTTCGGGCGTCACGTAGTCGGCGTCGTTGTCGGCCAGGCGCTGCAGGCGCTGGATGTGGCCGATGGAACGCAGCGTCGTGCCGCCTACCTTACGGGCGCGTTCCGCAATGACGTCCGTCGTCGCGTAGATCTCGTCGCCCTGCTCGTCCAGCATCAGGTGGTAGTCGCGAAAGTGCGGACCCGACATATGCCAGTGAAAGTTCTTGGTCTTCAGATACAGCGCGAACATGTCGGCCAGCAGGCCCGTGAGGGCGGCGGCGATGTCGACCCTGGCTTCGGCGCCCAGGTCGGTGGGGGTGCGCAGGGGAGCGGTGATGCGGGTTTGAAGCGAAAGATCGTTCATGGAATTTCTCCGGGTTGGCTTCACGAATCGGGTATCGATTCCCGATGGAAACCAGAATAGCCAGGGCGTGCCGCCAGCAAAATCGGCTCATCGTTTTCTCGGGTCATACCAAGGTTTACCCAGGAAATACGCGTGTCTTCTTCCAAAGATGGCTGATAATGTGCGGGTCTCATTGCGTGCCCCCGGTTTCCTGCCCAACGCGCGCGCCCTTACCCAGAGGTGGATCTTGCTCACGTCGACACTCGGCCGCGCACCTGGCCAGCCGCCGCAGCAGTCGCGTCCCGGCGCCCCGGAGACCGCGGGCCCGCATCGCATGCAATTTCTGTTTCGCGCGGCCGCCCTGCTGCTGGCGCTGGTCATTGCCGTCGTGGACACATTCACCGACTTCGACGGCGCCGTGGCCGTGCTCTATGTCGTGGTGGTGCTGCTCGCGGCGCGCACATTCCGGCGCCTGGACATCATCGTGGCGGGCACCGGCGGCATCGTGCTCACCATCGCGGCCTATCTGAATTCCCACGGTCTGAACCATGTGGGCTCACCCACGGCCCGCGCGCTGGTCAGCCTGGCCGCCATCGGCATTGCGGCACTGCTGGCGCTTCAGAACCAGAGCGCCACCCGCAGGCTCGCCGCGCAGGCGCGCCTGCTCAATCTGTCGCACGACATGATCTTCGTGCGCGACCACCAAGGCGTGATCAACTTCTGGAACCGCACCGCCGAAGACGCTTATGGCTGGCCCGCCAGCATGGCCCTGGGCCGCGTTGCCGATGACCTGCTGCATACCCGCTACCCCGACCGGCGCGAAGCTATTGAGGCCGAACTTCTGTCTACCGGCAGCTGGGACGGTACGTTGGAACAGAAAACCCAGGCCGGCGCCACGCTGGTGCTGGAAAGCCGCTGGGTGCTTCAACGGGATCATCAGGGCCGGGTCACCGGCGTCATGGAAACGCATCGCGACGTCACCGACCGCAAGGCCGCCTACACCGCGCTGGTCAGCAGCGAAAGACGCTACCGCCGCATGTTCGACGCCAGCCGCATCGGTGTCATCCAGGAAGATTGGCGCGCCGTGCGCACCGAGCTGACCGCCCTGGGCCTGATGGATGGCCCCGCCCTCACCGCCCACCTCGCCCAGCATCCAGAGTTCATCGGCCAGATGCGCAAGCTGACCGACGTGGATGACATGAATCCCGCGTTCCTGGCCATGGTGGGCCGGCCGGCCGCCCCAAGCGCGCCCTACTCCGTGGACGACATCCTGTGCGAAGACGACCGCATGTTTGCGCGGTCCCTGACGGCGTTTGCCCAAGGCGACGCCTTCCACGAAGGCGAGACCGAGGTCGTGCACGCGGACGGCTCGCGTGTGCCGGTGCTGTTCACCATCACCTTCCCGCCGGCCGACGACGTGGACGGTTCCGTGCTGGTCTTTGTCGTCGACATCACCGAACGCAGGCAGGCGCAGGACGCGCTGCTGCTGGCGCAGACCGAGCTCGCGCACGCGGCGCGTGTCGCCACGCTGGGCGAGCTGACGGCGTCGATCGCGCACGAAGTCAACCAGCCGCTGATGGCGGTCGTCACCAGCGGCGACGCGGGCATGCGCTGGCTGCGCCGTCCCCAGCCAGACCTGCACGAGGTCGAGCTGGCAATGGAACGCATCATTTCCGAAGGCCGGCGCGCCAGCGAGATCGTCAAGCGCATCCGCGCGTTTCTCAGCAAGGCGCCGGTGCAGCAGGCAGCGCTGGACATCGGCGCCGTCATCGAGGAAGCCACGCGCCTGGTGGCGCACGAGCTCACCCGCGAGCGTGTGGCGCTGCAGGTGGACATCGAGCCGGGCCTGCCGCTCATCATGGGTGACCGGATCCAGCTTCAGCAGGTGATGGTCAACCTGATGGTCAACGCCAGCCAGGCCATGTCCGGCCAGACGCAGGCCCGCCAGTTGTCCGTCAGCGCCCGGCGCCACGACGACGGGCTGGTCGCCGTCACCGTGGGCGATACGGGTCCGGGCATCGCGCCGGACGACCTGGAACGCCTGTTCGATCCATTCTTCACCACCAAACCGCAAGGCATGGGCATGGGCTTGCCGATCTGCCGCACCACGGCGCAGGCCCACGGCGGCAGCCTTACCGTCGACAACACGCCTGGCGCGGGCGCGGCCTTTACGCTGACGCTCGCCACCACGCAGGGGAACCCTTCCACATGAACCACCGCACCGCCACCGGCGCCGCGCCCGCCGCTCCGCAATCCCAGGTCATCGTCGTCGACGACGAGGCCAGCGTGCGCGCCTCGCTGGACAGCCTGTTCCGCTCGATCGGCCTGCGCACCACCCTGTGCGCGTCCCCCGCCGAACTGCTGCAGACCCAGATTCCCGACGCGCCCGGCTGCATCGTGCTGGACGTGCGGCTGCCCGGCATCAGCGGCCTGGACTTCCAAGACCAGCTCATCCGCCAAGGCATCGACCTGCCGATCGTCTTCATCACCGGCCACGGCGACATTCCCATGACCGTGCGCGCCATGAAAGCGGGCGCGGTCGACTTTCTTTCCAAGCCGTTCCGCGAACAGGACATGCTGGATGCGGTTTCGGCCGCCATCGAGCGCGACACCCAGCGGCGCTCCCGCGATGCAGCCATGGACGGCCTGCGCGCCCGCTACGAGACCCTGACCCCGCGCGAGCGGGAGGTCATGGCGCACGTGGTGTCGGGCTTGATGAACAAGCAGGTGGCGGGCCTGATCGGCTTAAGCGAGATCACCGTCAAGATCCACCGCGGCCACGTCATGCGCAAGATGGGGGTCCGATCGCTCGCCGATCTGGTCCGCCACGCCGAGGCGCTGGGCGTTTCCGCGTCCTGACCCGGGGCTGGGACAAACCTCTGTATGATTTTCGCGGCAGGCGCAAAGGTTCATAAAGGAGCATGCCGGGCATCGGATGCGCATCGTGATCCGACCGGTACGAAGGATTTTCTTACATGAACCACACTCCCACTATCGCGGTTGTTGACGACGACGATGGGGTCAGGATCGCGCTGTGCAGCTTGCTGCGCTCGCTTGGATACGAGGTCCGGCCCTACGGCTCGGGCCCTGAGTTCCTGAACGACCCGCGAGGCGGCGACCCGGACTGCATGATCACCGATGTGCAGATGTCGCCCATGACGGGCGATCAGCTGCAGGCCGAGCTCATCGCCACGGGGCGCCGCTTTCCCCTGATCTTCATGACGGCCTTCCCCACCGAGGCGGCGCGGCAGCGGCTGCTGGCGCTGGGCGCCTGTGCGTACCTGGACAAGCCGGTGGACGGTGAAGCCATGGCGCGATGCGTGGCCGACGCGCTGCAAGGCGCGCAGACCGCGTAAAGACGGGTGGTGGCGGATTGGACACATCCGCCGCGAAATCCCGCTTATACCTTTGTATGACGCGCCAAGCCCAGCGTAGGATTTCCCGGTGACGCATAAGGCCCTAGTCTATCCCTGCGGTCCAACTAACCCCCGGAGAACCCGACATGAGCACGATCACCACCCCCGACGGCGTTGAAATCTTCTACAAGGACTGGGGCCCCAAGACGGCCCAGCCCATCATGTTCCACCACGGCTGGCCGCTGTCCAGCGATGACTGGGACGCCCAGATGCTGTTCTTCCTCGCCCAGGGCTATCGCGTCATTGCGCACGACCGCCGTGGCCACGGCCGCTCGACCCAGGTCAGCGACGGCCACGACATGGACCACTACGCCGCGGATGCCGCCGCCGTGGTTCAACATCTGGACCTGCGCAACGCCGTGCACATCGGCCACTCGACGGGCGGCGGCGAAGTCGCCCGCTACGTCGCCCGCCATGGCGAGCCGCAAGGCCGCGTCGCCAAGGCCGTGCTGGTCAGCGCCGTCCCGCCGCTGATGGTCAAGACCGAATCCAATCCGGGCGGCACCCCCATCGAAGTGTTCGACGGGTTCCGCAAGGCGCTGGCCGACAACCGCGCGCAGTTCTTCCTGGACGTGGCCGCGGGCCCGTTCTACGGCTTCAACCGCGACGGCGCGAAGGTTTCGCAGGGCGTGATCAACAACTGGTGGCGCCAGGGCATGATCGGCGGCGCCAAGGCGCACTACGAAGGCATCAAGGCCTTCTCCGAGACCGACCAGACCGAAGACCTGAAGGCCATCAGCGTGCCGACGCTGGTGATGCATGGCGACGACGACCAGATCGTGCCGATCGACGACGCCTCGCGCCTGTCGGTCAAGCTGCTCAAGAACGGCACGCTGAAGGTTTATCCGGGCTTCCCGCACGGCATGCTGACGACCCACGCGGACGTGATCAACGCCGACCTGCTGGCATTCATCAAGAGCTGATCCGGCAGTCGCAAATGAAAAAGGAAGGCACTGCGCCTTCCTTTTTTTCGCCCTGATGACGGCGGCGTCAGCCGTCGCCCTTCAGCTCTCGCTCCACCACTTCCCGTGTCAGCGTGGGCACGAACATCTCCACAAAATGGAAGGCATAGCCGCGCAGCCATGCGCCGCGCCGGATCGCCAGCCGCGTCAGGTTGATCTCGAACAGATGCCGTGCATCGATGGCGCACAGCCGGCTGTCGCGCTCGGCGTCCCAGGCCACCGCGGCCACGATGCCGACGCCCAATTCCAGTTCCACGTATGTCTTGATCACATCCGCATCCATCGCGGTCATGACGATGTCGGGCGTGATGCCGGCGCGTGCAAAGGCTTCGTCGATATGCGCGCGGCCCGTGTAGCCGCGTCCATACGTGATGATGGGATAGCGCGATAGCTGCGACAGCGTGACGCCGTCGTGCTGGCGCGCCAGCGGATGGCCTCGCGGCACGATGACGCTGTGGCTCCACCGGTAGCACGGCAGGTTCACCAGGCCTGGGTAGTCCGCCACGGCTTCGGTCGCCACGCCGATGTCGGCCTCGCCTTCGAGCAGCATCTCCGAGACCTGTTTGGGCGACCCCTGGTGCAGATGCAGCACGACCTCGGGGTAGCGCTGGCGAAATTCCTTGATGACCGGCGGCAAGGCATAGCGCGCCTGCGAGTGCGTGGCCGCGATCGACAGCACGCCGCTCCGGCTGTCCGCATACTCCGCGCCCGCATGCCGGATGTTGTCGGCCGCCTGCAGGATCTGCTCCACCAGCGGCAGGATCAATTCGCCGGGCGGCGTAAGACCGATCAGGCGTTTGCCCGAACGCACGAAGATGTCGACGCCCACCTCTTCTTCCAGTTCGCGGATCTGCCGGCTGACGCCAGGCTGGGAGGTGTGCAGGCTTTCAGAAACGTCGGTCAGGTTGAAGTCGCGGCGCACGGCTTCGCGCACGGATCGCAATTGCTGGAAGTTCATCGTGCGCGCCTCAGTCCAGGATGGCCAGCTGATTGCCGGAAGGATCCTTCACGTACATGACACGCGGCAGCGCATCCGGCAGCGAGCACACGGGATGATGACCCGCCATGCGCAGGCGCGACAGGATGTCGTCGTAGGCGCTGGCCTTGATGCCCAGGTAGTCGGGTTTGACCGCGCGGCTCACTTCGTCCACCGGAGACAGCGACAATGTGGCGTCGCCCAAGGCGAATCGCAGGCGGTCGCCGTCGCCAGGCATCTCTTCCAAACCGATGATCCGACGGTAGAAGTCGCGGACGGCCTGATGCCGTTGCGACAAGAATGGAAGCTGTACCGATTCGATCGAAAGTCGCGATGACATGCCCTGCCGCCTGCTATGGAACAGGGCTGATTCTAGGCCGCGCAAGTACAACCAGACAAAGAGGTTGTAATTGCTTGGACATTGCCAGAAGCCCTAAAGACGCCGGCTTATTTGCATATATGCGCCGATGGCTTGCGCGCTTTGGCGGTCCCCGCCGCGCGGCGGCTTCAACAAAACAGACGGGCCCGCAGGCCCGTTTGTTTTGATGCGGCATTGCGCTGCGCCAACATCAGTTCGGCTTTTCGCCCTCGCCGGCATAGCCGTCGATATACGGGCGGCCCGAGCAACGCACCATCGCCACGCAGGCCGGGCTGCCGGTCTTGGCGGTGCACGCGGCGCGCGACTCATCGCGGGCCGTCTTCGGATCGGGATTGAGCGCGGTGAAGTTGGTGCCGCGCCCCTTGGCGCCCTTGGGCCATGCAAGACCGACGCAGCTGTCGGTGTATGTCAGCACCTTGCGGCAGCCCTTGCAGTCTTCCCAATCCAGCAGCTTGGACAGCGCATCGTTCTCGTTGGGATAACCGTCGGCATAAAGAAGTCCGCCTTCTTCGTTTTCGGCAATGGCGCCCCAGTATTCGCGCTGGTTCAGCTTGGCGGACAGGCGTTCCAGATCGGCGGCCGTGGCCTTCACGGGGGCCTGCATGTCGGCGGCGCTGTAACCCGGACCCACGCACAGCGGCATGGTGGTCAGACGGCATTTGCCATCGGGGCTGCCGGCCGTGCAACGCCGGATCGCCTTCTTGGCGGCCATCTCGGGCGACACGCTGTTGCCCGGGAACAGATCCTGAACGGAATTGCGCGCGTACACCATGCAGCTGTCGGAGAACCAGCTCAAGACCTTGCATTCCTTGCCGCCGGCCTTGCGGCACTCGGCCAGTGCCGCGGCTTCGGCCGCCTTGCCGTCGGTTTCGGGCAGCACCCAGAAAATCCGGGAATGCTTGCCGTCCGTGGCGATGCCGCCGTAGAGCTTCTCGGCGGCGTGCGCGCCCGGCGATGCCAGCCCCGCCACCAGGGCCAGGGCCGCAAACGCGGCGCGGATCAGGAATTGAAAGCGAGCGGGCATGATCGTCGTGAAATCCAGTGGATTGGGCGGGGACGATCTTAGCGCAGCGTTCCCGGGGTCCGTCCCTCTATGGCGCTGCTCAACCGGCATATTAGGTAACAAATTTCACACTTCGGATTGCGAACTCCGGCCCCTTTTTTCGGTAAAAATGTCGCACTTTCCAGCGCGGGCCATCCTTGTCTCGGCCGCGCGAATTGCCGTCGAGGGCGCCAGCGATCAATGGCCCCGTCACGAAAAGAAACAATCGGCGCCGTGTCCTCGCCTACCGAGGGACCTGCCACCCCGCAAGCCTGGACCACACACCATGAAGCCGACACCGCATTCCAACCGACAGCGCAGTTCCTTCCTTCTGTTGACCGGCCTGCTCCTCACGCTGGGCCTGGCCGGCTGCGCGCCGATGCCCACCGGCGGCAGCTCCACGATGCCCTCGCTGAGCCAGGTCTTCAAATCGGGCCTGTCGTTTTCGCCCAGTGTGAACGTAGCCAAGAACATGGAAGGCCGCTCCATCGACGACGCCATTGCGGCGCTGGGCGAGCCGTCCAGGATCCGGCCGGTCGGCAACACGATGGAGCTGGAATGGTCGGACTACCAGTCCGCCCCCTACACCGAATGGGTGGTGGACAGCACCAGCCAGCAGGTCGTAGGCATGATCCCCGCCACCAACACCACGGCGGCCACGCCGGTGTTCCAGAACAGCAGCACCGGCCACTACGCCAACCGCACGCGTGTGTATGAGTGCAAGGTGCTGATGCGCATGCAGGACAGCGTCATCACCGACACCAGCGTCGATGGCAATGTGTGCCCGGAATTCATCAGCGCCTTGCGCAAGTGGGCGGGCGAGGCCGAGGCGAAGAATTACGTCGTCAAGTAATTAGCGTGTGCGATGCTGCGCCATCGTTAGAAGATGATTTTGATCCCGGCGTTGAGGTTGTAGTTGCTGGTCTTGCGGCTACCGATGCCCTGCTCGGTGCCGGCTTGAACATTCAGGAAAGTATTTCCGCCCAGGAGGCTGTCGTATCCCACCGTCAGACCTGCTCGCGGACCCGCAAGTTTGTTCTTGAAGGTGATGTCGCCCTGCGTGGCTGTCGCATAGCGGCTTGACGAGTGGCCTGCGGTGGTTAGAAGGTTGACTGTCGCCCAAGCCGTACTGGCCTTGGCGGAATCGCCATCCCATGTCTTGGACAGGCGCAGGCCCAGTCGGCCCGTCAGGCTGTTCACGCCGGGAAACTCCACCGCGCTTGCGTCGTCCTGGCTGCCCGAGAACTTGATCCGCTGATAGATGACCTGCGCCTGGGGCTCAAGCCGAAGGTTGCTGGCGTCGTCGCCAACGGCGAATGATTTTCCGGCCTCCGCGGAGATCAAGCCGCCCCACCCCGTGGTGGCCAACTGACCTGCGCCCGCCGCCGAGTTCGCCTTGACGCCGTAGCGGCTGACCTGCGTGACCAGGTCCAGATAGCTGCCCTTTCCATCCAGCAGCGTGTAGTAGCCGCCCAGACTATATGCCGACTGCTCGCTACGCCCCGCGTCGACAGTTTCGTTGCTGAGGTCCAGATAATGGTCTACGTCGGCCTTCATGGTGCTGGCAGACGCAAAGACCCCCGCGCTGCGCCGCGACAACCCTTGAAAGTCCACGTAGACGTCAGTTCCAAGCTGCACGCCCGCCAGCCTGGAGCGCGTCGCGACATCTTGCGCGGCCAGCCCGGCGCGATTGCCCTGATTGCGCGCGGTGTCCGCCAGGATGCGCCCCCACACGAAGGGGTAAACCTTGCGGGCCAGGCTCTCTGTCGACCCCATCCGTTCGTTCAGGGTGCCGACGGTCAGTTCCCCATGACGCGCGGCCTGATTGCCCAGCTGGGAATACAGCGAAACCTCGGGCCGCGACTCGCTGCGCACATACCAGTTGTTCGGGGAAGCCTGAACGCCATTGACCACCCTTGAACCATGATCCAACCGGTAGAGGAAAGCCCCTCTGCGGTTCCCCCCCTGCGTTTCCTCACGTTGCACGAACGCGTTGTCGGTCGGGCCATTTGCCTGGACCACCATCACGCCGTCGCCCGTAAGCGCGTCCCCCGCGGAGGATTCACTCATTTGCAAAACCAGATGCGTCGTTCCGGCGGCGCCGCCGTTAAGCCGAATGAGATCAGTGATACCGCTTTCCGTCGACTGCACATGCAGCTGGACGATACCGTCCTGGCCGTTCAGGTTGTTGGCGACCAGCACGCTGCCGCCGGATGGGCCATTGGCCGTGTCGGGCGGCATGAAGTTGATGCGGCCGGCAAGGTTGATGTCGCCAGCGACGCTGATTTCGGTCCCGTGAGTGGTGGTCGCGTAGGCGGGATTGCCCGGGCCGGTCATCATGTTCCAGCGGCTGGAGGCATCCATGTTCAACGTGCCGGGCACATGCATCCAGCCATTCAACTCTGCATTGCGCAAGGTCAGCGCTTCTTGCGGGCCCTGTGCGATGACGCCAGCCACGCTTGAAAGCGAGCCCAGCGTCGTGCCATCAATAGCCAGCGCTCCTCCGTTCAGGTATGTCTTGCCTGTGTAAGTCAGCGGACCCGTCAGCGTCGTCAAGCCGGGTCCTGCTTGCACCACATCACCCGCGCCGGCGATTGCGTTGCCGATTAAAACGTCATCCGCGCGATTGAACACGAGCGTGCCGTGGTTGATGAAGGCGCCGCTTCCGATGGCGCCGCTGGTGCCGCCCGCGCCGAGTTGCAACGTGCCGGCGTCAATCTGCGTGACGCCGTGGAAGTTTCCGTCTTCTGCGATGACCAGGGATCCGCCGCCTGTCTTGGCAAACTGGCTGCCGTCTCCGGTCAGCACCCCGTGCAGCACCGACTGCTGTCCGTCGCCGACGCCGATCGCGCCCGTGCTATTGACGACCACATCATGGTGGAGGGCCGCATTGTCCTGGAGTTGCAGCGTTCCGCCGTCCAGCGTCACGGCATCGAGCGTGCTGCCAAGACTGTCGCCGCTGGCGATGGCCAATGTGCCGCCCTTGATGCGCCAGGGCGTGCGTGTCTGGGTGGGCGCATTGGCCAACTGCCAGGTGCCTTCGGAGGTTTTCTCGAAAGCGGAGAAGCCCTGGTAGACGTCGTTGGTGGCGCCAACGCCCCCCGCGGCGCCCAGCTTCGAGACGTCGAAGGCCATTGACGCGCCCGTGATGGGGTCGACGCCCGCCGCGCCATCGAGCACGAGCGTGTTGTTGGTGGATCGGGTGGCATCCACCGTGCCTCGGATATCGCTGCCGCCCTGCAACCGCAGCACCGAATTGTGGGCCGTGTCGGCATACAGGATTGCCACCGATTGCGCCGACCCCGTGCCCGGAACAATGCGGCCGGCGTTCGTGATCACGGTGTTGGCGCCCATGACGTGTATGCCATAGCCGCCCAATGACGTGCCACCAGCGCCTGACCCATCGGGTCCGCCTTCGGCGCCACCGCCTCTGCCTCCCAAGCCGCCGGGTGCACCGCCGCCCCCGCCTCCGGCGCCGGTCCGTTCGAACCACGTGCTCCTGCCGTCCGTGCCATTCAGGTCGGTGGACGCGCCGGGCTGCCCGCCGGCCGCGCCGTTGACTGGGAGCTTCCCGCCGCCGGCC
>NZ_DIEJ01000242.1:0-37894 GCF_002418565.1 Achromobacter sp. UBA5777
AAATGGTGGCGGGCGCCGTGCGCGCCGTCGGCCGCTCGGTCCGCGCCAACCTCGTCAGCTACGGGAGCCCCCAGGGCTTCGCGCCGCTGCGCCAGCAGATCGCCGCGATCCTGCAGAACGAGGGCGTGCCGGCCCATCCCGAGCTCAACCTGCTGACGACCAATGGGGTCACCCACGGGCTGGACCTCATCGCGCGCCATCTGGTCAAGCCGGGCGATACCGTCCTGGTCGAGGACCCGGCCTGGTTCGTGATCTTCGGCCGGCTGGCGGCCTTTGGCGCCCGCCTGATCGGCGTGCCGCGCGGCCCGGACGGCCCCGATCTCGACCTGCTCGAGCAACTGGCCGCCCAGCACAAGCCCAAGCTCTTCATCATCAATGGCTCGGTCCACAATCCCACCGGCCACACCCTGTCCGCGGGAGCGGCCTACGGCATTCTGCGCATCGCCGAGCGCCACGATTTCATGGTGGTCGAAGACGACACCTACGGCGAGCTGCATCCGGGGGGCGCCATCAAGCTCGCCGCGCTGGACCGGCTGAACCGCGTCATCTACGTGGGCGGCTATTCCAAGATGCTGGCGGCCAGCCTTCGTGTCGGGTATGTGGCCGCCAATTCCGAACTGCTGCAGAAGCTGGCCGACCTGAAAATGCTGGCGGGTCTGACCTCGCCCGAACTCGGCGAGCGCGTCGTGCACCGGGTGCTCATGGAAGGGCAGTACCGGCGCCATATCGAGCGCGTGCGGCACCGGGTCGACGACGCGCGCCAGCGGTGCATGAAAGGGCTGGTGAAACTGGGCCTGACCATCCCGCACGAGCCGCACGGGGGCATGTTCGTCTGGGCCGATTGCGGGCGCGATTCCGAGGTGCTGGCGCGCGAAGCTGCGGACCGCGGCCTGCTGCTGGCGCCCGGCACATTGTTTTCGCCGACGCAGGCGCCGTCCACCATGCTGCGCTTTTCGGTGTCCGTTGCCGACCACCGGGGAATCTGGGCCGAACTGGAAAAACTTTTCGCGCAGAACGGGTCCTACAATCAATAATTCCGAGCCACATCGCCAGTCACCGAAGGAACCGTCATGTCCGCACCCATCAAGCCTCTCACCCAGAACTTTGCCGTCGCCCCGCA
Source organism: Achromobacter sp. UBA5777 (assembly GCF_002418565.1). Classification (NCBI taxonomy): domain Bacteria; kingdom Pseudomonadati; phylum Pseudomonadota; class Betaproteobacteria; order Burkholderiales; family Alcaligenaceae; genus Achromobacter; species Achromobacter sp. UBA5777. The sequence continues at coordinate 1,121 of NZ_DIEJ01000242.1, forward strand.
ACTGGGTCCCGACGACATGGCCGACGTGGCCGCCGCCGGCTACAAGAGCGTGATCATCAACCGCCCCGATTTCGAGGGCGGTCCTGACCAGCCCACCGCCGCCGACGTGTCGCGCGCCGCGCAGGAAGCCGGTCTGCAGATCGAATACCAGCCCGTCGTGGGCAGCGCCATGACGGCCGCTGACGTCGCGCGCTTTGCGGAACTGCTGCGCACCCTGCCGGGCCCGGTCCTGGCATACTGCCGCACCGGCACCCGCTGCACGAACCTGTTCGCGGCTGCCCAGCAGTTGGGATAAACCCGGCCTTGACCCTCGTCAAGGCCGCCGGTTCGACGGATGTGGACCCGGCGGCTTTCCGGTAGCATAAAGATTCCTTTAAAACAGGAGCAGGCAAGATGTTCAAGAAGATCCTGATTCCCACCGACGGTTCTCCGCTCTCGGCGCAAGCCGCCAACGCAGGTATCTGCTTCGCGCGCTCGGTTGGCGCCGAAGTCGTCGCCCTCTACGTGACGCAGCCGTTCGCGGCCACCATCGGTTTTGACGGCATGGCCGCGGCCTATGCCATCACCGACGAAGACTACGAAAAGGCCTCCGCCGAGCAAGCCGACAAGTACCTCAAGCAGATCATCGACCGCGCCGACACCGCCGGCGTCAAAGCCGATGCGCGCGCGGTGTCCAACTTCAACGTCGCCGACGGCATCGTCCAGGCCGCCACCGACGCCGGCTGCGACCTGATCTTCATCGGCAGCCACGGCCGCAGCGGCCTGTCGCGCCTGCTGCTGGGCAGCGTCACCGCCAAGGTGCTGTCGCTGGCCACCACCGCCGTGCTGGTGTATCGCGTCAAGGAAGACAAGAAGTAATTGCGCGCCAAAGTGGTGCGCACCGCGCGCCGCCGCATGCGCCACAGCCCCTCCCCCGGAGGGGCTTTTTTATGCGCCGCGCATTCACTTATACGTTGGTATGGCGGGGCCAAACTCATTGCCCTCGCAAAGACCCTTCAGCGGCCCGTTTTTGGCTTGTATCTTGCCGCACGGCGCGTAATATTTACGCATCTTCATCCAACCGTAGGAAGAGGCCATGACCCGCAAGACGCGCATCGAGCTTTATCGCAATATCGGCATCAGCGCCCATATTGATGCAGGCAAAACGACGACCACCGAGCGCATCCTCTTCTACACCGGCATCACCCACAAGATCGGCGAAGTCCATGACGGCGCCGCGGTGATGGACTGGATGGAACAAGAGCAGGAACGTGGCATCACCATCACGTCGGCCGCCACCACCGCCTTCTGGAAAGGCATGGCGGGCAACTACCCCGAACACCGCATCAACATCATCGACACACCGGGCCACGTCGACTTCACCATCGAGGTCGAACGTTCCATGCGCGTGCTCGACGGCGCCGTCATGGTCTATGACGCCGTGGGCGGCGTGCAGCCCCAGTCCGAGACCGTCTGGCGCCAGGCCAACAAGTACCGCGTGCCGCGCCTGGCTTTCGTCAACAAGATGGACCGCGTAGGCGCGGACTTTCTACGCGTGCAGCGCCAGATCGCCGAGCGCCTGAAGGGCGACGCCGTGCCCATCCAGTTGCCGATCGGCGCCGAAGACCACTTCGAAGGCGTGATCGACCTCGTCAAGATGAAAGGCATCATCTGGGACGACGCCAGCCAGGGCGTGAAATTTCAGTACGTGGACATCCCCGCGGCCCTGCAGGACGAGGCGCAGGAGTGGCACGACAAGATGGTGGAAAAGGCGGCCGAGGCCAATGAAACCCTGCTTGAAAAATACCTGTCCGGCGAAGCCCTGACCGAAGCGGAAATCAAGGAAGGTTTGCGCGCTCGCACGATCGCCAACGAGATCGTCCCGATGCTGTGCGGCAGCGCGTTCAAGAACAAGGGCGTGCAGGCGATGCTGGATGCAGTCATCGACTACATGCCGTCGCCGGTCGACGTGCCCGCCATCAAGGGCCACGACCAGCGCGACAACGAGATCGAGCGTCACCCCACCGACAACGAGCCGTTCTCCGCGCTGGCGTTCAAGATCATGACCGATCCCTTTGTCGGGCAGCTCGTGTTCTTCCGCGTGTATTCCGGCGTGGTGAAATCCGGCGACTCGGTCTACAACCCGATCAAGGAAAAGAAGGAACGCCTGGGCCGCATCCTGCAGATGCATGCCAACGAGCGCCGCGAGATCACCGAAGTCTACGCGGGCGACATCGCCGCGGCCGTGGGCATCAAGGACGTCACCACCGGCGACACGCTGACCGATCCGTCGCACATCATCATCCTTGAACGCATGGTCTTTCCCGAGCCCGTCATCTCGCAGGCCGTGGAACCCAAGACCAAGGCCGACCAGGAAAAGATGGGGATCGCGCTGGGCCGCCTGGCGCAGGAAGACCCGTCGTTCCGCGTGCGCACCGACGAAGAGTCCGGGCAGACCATCATCTCCGGCATGGGCGAGCTGCACCTGGAGATCCTGGTCGACCGCATGAAGCGCGAATTCAACGTGGAAGCCACGGTGGGCAAGCCGCAGGTGGCGTACCGCGAGACCATCCGCAAGACCTGCAACGAGGTCGAGGGCAAGTTCGTCAAGCAGTCGGGCGGCCGCGGGCAATATGGCCACGTGGTGCTCAAGCTTGAACCGCAGGAAGCGGGCAAGGGCTACGAGTTTGTCGACGCCATCAAGGGCGGCGTCGTGCCGCGCGAGTTCATTCCGGCGGTGGACAAGGGCATCCGCGAAGCCCTCAACGCCGGCGTGCTGGCGGGGTATCCGGTTGTGGACGTGAAGGCGACGCTGTTCTTCGGCTCGTACCACGACGTCGATTCGAACGAAAACGCCTTCAAGATGGCCGGTTCGATGGCATTCAAGGAAGGCATGCGGCGCGCCGATCCGGTGCTGCTGGAACCCATGATGCAGGTCGAGGTCGAGACGCCCGAGGACTTCACCGGCAATGTCATGGGTGACCTGTCGTCGCGCCGGGGCATGGTCCAGGGCATGGAAGACATCGCGGGCGGCGGCGGCAAGGTCGTGCGTGCCGAAGTGCCGCTGGCCGAGATGTTCGGCTATTCGACGTCGCTGCGGTCGCTGACACAGGGCCGCGCGACGTACACGATGGAGTTCAAGCACTACGCCGAAGCGCCGCGTCAGGTGGCGCAGGAAATCATGGCGGCGCAGGGCGCGGGCCGCTGATTTCCCTGCGGCGGGTTTTCCGGCCGCAGCGTTTCAGGCAACAGCGTTTCAGGCGGCGGCCGCGGCCGTCGCCGGGCGCAGCCGCGACGCGGCCAGCTTCACGCCCAGCAGGATCATCGCAAAGCCGTACGCATGAAAAAGCTGCGGTGCCTCGCCCAGCAGCGGCCAGGCCAGCAGCGCGGCGTAGACCGGCACCAGGAACATCGACAGGCCCGCGGTCGCAGGGCCGGCCACGCTGATTAGCCGGCCGTACACGAAATAGGCGCCCAGGCTAGGCACCACCGCCAGGAACAGCAGCACCGCCGCCAGGCGCGGATCCGTCCAGGGCGGCGCCATGCCGGCGGCCGACTCAATGCCCGCGAACGGCGCCAGCGCCAGCACGCCGCCCAACATCATCGTCGCCAGCCGCGCGCTGTCGGGCACCGCCGGCAGGGTCAGACGCTTCTGCAGCACCGTGTAGAACGCCCACCCGGTGGCTGCCAGCAACACCCACAGGTCGCCCTGTCCGAACGCCAGCCGGGCCAGCACATTGGCGTCACCGCGTGTCAGCACCACCAACACACCACCTAGCGCCAGCGCAAGGCCGGCCGCGCGCGGCGCGGACAGCGGCTTGCGCCAGATCACGGCTTCCAGCAGCGTCACCAGCAGCGGGCTGCACGAAAAGATCAGCGCGATGTTGGTGGCGCTGGTGGTCTGCGCGCCGATGTATTGCGGCGCCACCGCCACGCCCATCCCCAGCACGGCCAAGGGCAACAGCGCCGGCAAGCCACGCCACAGCGCGCGGCGATGCGTGCGCAGCGCGGGGAGGGCGAACGGCAAGAGGATCAGAAGGGCAATCAACCAGCGGCCGAACGCAAGAAAAACGGGGGGAAGGTTGGCGTCGTGGGCCCAGCGGGCTGCGACCATGTTTGAAGCGAATAGCGCCGGAGCGCTAAAGAGCATGACGGCGCCGGTCAGGCCGAGACCGGGTTTTGCGGGTGCTGCTGCGTTGGGCATGATTTCCGGCCGCGCGGATCGGCGCGCGGGCTTGCTGCGTGGGAACTGCCGGCGCGCCCGCCGGGTTGTGCCGCAGCGAAAGCGCCGAATCGGGGCGTGCGGGATAGGTGCGCGCCTTGGGGAAAGTCTACGTGCCCACGCGCAAAATAGGTTTCCTGATTCCCGCCTGTTTGCGGCAATATGGAGAATCTTCTTTCGGTAGAATCCGCTCTTGCAGGGATTCTGTCTTCACATATCGCCCGCGATGCCCACATTGCCCAAACTCGATGAAACCGACCGCAAGATTCTCCGCGCGCTGCGCGCGGACGGTCGGCTGACCAATCTGAAGCTGGCCGACATGGTCGGCCTGTCGCCGACGCCGTGCTGGAACCGGGTAAAGGCTTTGGAAGAGGCCGGCGTGATCGAAGGATATGCAGCTTTGCTGAACCAGAAGGCGCTCGGGCTGCCGGATACGGTAATGATCGAAGTCACGCTGGAACACCACGACGACGACACGCTGGCGCGCTTTGGTGAAGAGATCAGCCGCCTGCCCGAAGTCGTCGAGGCGTTTCTGGTGACGGGCGAGTACGACTACCTCATCAAGGTCGCCGTGGCGGGCACGGAGGGCTACGAGGAATTCCTGCGCAAGCGCCTGTATAAGCTGCGCGGTGTGCGGCACAGCCGCTCCACCTTTGTGCTGCGCCGCCTGAAGCACACGCCGTCGGTCGAACCCTGAAGGGCGCGTGCGTTATCCGCCCAGGAATTCCTGGATGGCGTCGTTGAAGGCGCGCGGATTGCCCAGGTTCATGCCGTGCGATGAGCCCACGATATCCAGGCGCTGGGCTTGGGGCAGCCACTGCGCCAGCGCATCCAGCACGGCCGGATAGGGCGCCGGACTGAGCGCGCCGCCGATCAGCAGCACCGGCATCGTCAGGCTGCCGATCTGCGCGGGCGTCAAGATGTCAGGCTGCTCGTCCACCTGACCAAAGAGCGTGCCCACGTTGTCACGCACCATCTCCTTGAACCAAGGCACCATGCGCTGCCAGGTGTCGGGTCCGGTCACGGTGTCCACGAACAGGGCCAGCCCTTCTTCGATGTCGCCTTGCCGGATGAGCGTCAGGGCGCGCTGGCGGAAACCGCCGCGTTCATCCTTGCAGCCCGGCAGCGACAGGCCGGGGTCCGCAAGAGTAAGACTGCGCAGCGAATCGGGCTGGCGCAGAGCGGCTTCCAGCGCGACGCGCCCGCCGCGCGAATGTCCCACCAGATGGGCCGGCCCGCCGGCCACCGTGTCGATGAATTCCAGCACGTCGCTGGCATGCTGCTCGACCGAAAAGCCGCCGCCTTCGCCGTCCCAGGTCTCCGGCCAATACCGTCGCAGGCACACGGCCAGCACCCGGAAGGAACGCCCCAGGGGCGCCATCTGCGACTTCCAGTAGCGGGCGTCGGACAGCGAGCCATGCACCAGCACTAGCGGCGTGCCGCTGCCGTACTCGGTATAGGACATGGCGTAACCGCCGATGGACGCGGTTTGCAGGGGCAGAACGGGTTCGGAACGCATGTGAATCGGGAGGAGGGGCCAGGCCCGCATTCTAGCCCGGCATGGCGCCGCAGCGGGCGTGCCGGACGCTGATACACTCGTCTGCGGCGCGTCGGCGGCAGTCCGCCCGCGCGCCTGTTTTCTTGAACGGAGTTCTCATCGATGTCGCCAGAATCCATCGCCGACTTGCCGGAATCCGCCCAGCGCGTTGCGCGCCTGCTGGTGGACATGGGGCACGACAAACCCGTGGTGGTGCTGCCCCAGTCGGGCAAGACCTCGGCGGAAGCGGCTGCGGGCCTGGGCTGCGAAGTTGCCCAGATCGCCAAGTCCATCATCTTTCGCCGCGCCACTGACGATGCACCGGTGCTCGTCATCGCCAGCGGCGCCAATCGCGTGGACGAAGCCAAGGTCGCGGCGCAGGTCGGCCCGCTGGCCAAGGCCGATGCGCGTTTTGTGCGCGACATGACCGGCTACGCCATCGGCGGCGTCTGCCCCATCGGCCACGCGGTCAAGCCCGTGATGCTGCTGGACGCGGATCTCTTCAATTACGAAAGCCTGTGGGCCGCCGCCGGCCATCCGCACACCGTGTTCAACCTGACGCCTGCCCAACTGGCGGACATGACCGGCGCGCCGGTCGCGGACGTGGCGCTGCGGGCCTGAAGGCCCCGGTTTGATCTTGAGGTCTGGGATTCGGATTTGAGCATGAAGCCGGAGACCCGGCCTGTGCCGCAGCAATGAGCTGCGGTCCGCCCCTGGTCAGCCGGGGTGCGCCTGCAGCCCGTCGATCAGCACCTGTCGCCGCCCCTGCGAGCACGATTCCACCCGTGCCTCGACGCCATAAACGGCAGCCAGCGAATCCGGCGTGATGACCTCCGCCGGCACTCCCGCGGCGTGCAGACGCCCCTCGTGAATCATCACCGCCTGGTCCGCGTGCTGCAGAGCCACGTTCAAGTCGTGCAAGACGATCAGGCTGATGAGGCCATGCTCTCGCGTCTCTTGCCGCAGTAGCCGCATGACGTGGAACTGATAGTTCAAATCCAGGGCCGATAGCGGCTCGTCCAGCAACAGCACGCGCGGATGGCGGATCAGCGCCTGCGCCAGACCCACCAGTTGCTTTTGTCCGCCGGAAAGGGCGTCCAGATAGTGCAGCGCCAGATGTGCAATACCCAGCCGCGCCAGCAGTTGGTCGATGGCCTGCAGATCAACGGGCCCCGCCGCGGCGTCGCTCGCGCGCGCCGCGACCAGTACCGATTCGAACACGCGCAGGTGAACCGCCGCGGGCAGGCTCTGCGGCAGATACACCACGTGGCGCGCACGCTCGCCGTGGTCCAGCTGGGTCAGGTCCAGTCCCTCCAGCGCCGCGCTGCCCGTCCGGGGCCGCACCAGGCCCGCCAGGGCCTTGAGCAACGTCGACTTGCCGCTGCCGTTGGGACCCAGCAGCGCCGTCACCTCGCCCGCGGCCAGCGCGGGGATCGCCAGGTCGTGCAGGACGTCCTCGCGCCCGTAGCCCACCGTCAGCGCTTGCCCCGCCAGTCCGGCAGATTGGGTTGTGCGAGCCGGTGTCGTCATGGCAATTGCCGGCGCAGCACGACGGAAACGAAGAAGGGAATGCCGACCAACGCGGTCACGATCCCCACGGGCACCACCACGCCGGGCATCAGATTCTTGGACGCAATGGACGCCAGCGACAGGATCACCGCGCCCACCAGCGCGCTGCCCGGCAGAAAAAAGCGGTGGTCTTCGCCGAACAGCCGCCGTGCAATGTGCGGCGCGACCAGCCCGATGAACCCGATGGTTCCCACAAATGCCACGGCCAGCGCGGACAGCAAGCTCACCCGCGCCAACGCGGACACGCGCACGCGGCGCACGTCCACGCCGAAGCTCGCGGCGCGATCCTCGCCCAGCCGCAACGCGGTCAGCTTCCACGACTGCCGCATGGCCAGCGGCAGCGCCACCGCAAACGCCAGCGCCAGCACGCCCACGGTCGTCCAGCTTGAACGCGCGAGGCTGCCCATCGTCCAGAACACCAGGTTCTGCAAGGCCTCGGCGCTGGCCGTGAACTGCACCAGCGACACGAGCGCATTGAAGGTGAACACCATGGCAATGCCGAACAGCACGACGCCCGAGGTGTTCATGCCGCCCCACCGGGCCACGGCATCGAGCAGCAGCGCCGCCAAGAGGGAGAACAAAAAGGCGTTGGCGGCAATCAGCCAGCTGGCGGGAATGCCGGGCAATCCGAACTGAAGCACGATCGCCAGCGACGCGCCAAAGGCGGCCGCCGACGACACGCCCAGGGTGAACGGGCTGGCAAGGGGGTTGTTCAGGATGGTCTGCATCTCGGCGCCCGCCAGGCCCAGCGCCATGCCCACCAGCGCGGCCATCAGCGCGGACGGCAGGCGGATTTCCCAGACGATCACGCGATAGGTCGGATCGGCGTCGCCGGGCGCGGCCAGCGTCTGCCAGAGCGCGCGCCAGGGCAGGCCGGACGGGCCCACGGTGAAGTCGATCAGCAGCGCAAACAGAATCGCCGCCAGCAGCAGGGCGATGAGCCCCGCCCGGCGGCGAAGAATGTGGCGGTAAGCGCCTGCCGCGCTTGCGGCGTGCCGCATTACTGCAGCAGTTGCAGCCGGCTCTTGGCCGTGGTGGCGGCCGGCGTGGTCGGATAGTCGCGAACGATGCGCTGCAAAGTGGTCTTGGCGCCGGCGCGGTTGTTCAGTTCGATCTGGCTGCCGGCAATGATCAGCAGCGCGTCGGGCGCGCGGGCGTTATCCGGCGACTTCTGGACCATGGCATTCAGTTGCTCGATGGTGCCCTTGAAGTCCTTCAGCGCATAGCGGCTGCTGCCCTGGTAGAACTGGGCGCTGGGCGCGAGCTGGCTGTTCGGATAAAGCGCGGTGAAGGCGGCCAGCGATTCGGCCGCTTCCTTGTATTGGCCCTTGCGGAACAGATCCATCGCGCCGTCATAGGCGGTCTGTTCCTGGGGATCGCCGGCAGAGGCGCCCGGGGGATTGGCGCTGCCCGGCGCGGTGCCCGGCTTGGCGCTCGGTTGCTGGCGCGACACCAGTTCAAGCTGGTCGCGCAGTTGGGCGATTTCCTGCTGCAACGACTGGATCTGGTCGGCCAGTTGCAGCTTGGCGCGTTGGCTTTGCTCGTTCTGCTGCTGCACCTGCTGGCGCAAATCCAGGATGGCCTTGCGGGCTTCATCGTCGGAAAAAGCGTGAGCGGGGGCCGTGAGGGCGCCAAGCGCCAGGCCAGTGGCCACAATCAGGGGACGCAGGGACAGAACGTAATCGCGCATGAATATTCCCGGGTATAAAAACAAACGTCGGGACGGCCGGCTGGCCGTCCCGACGCGAGGTAGGGCTCCAGACTAAGCGAAAATCTTAGCGCAGATAGTTGATATCGGCGCGGCGGTTTTCAGCAAAGTCGGCTTCAGTCGTACCCGTCGAGCGCGGCTTTTCTTTGCCGAAGCTGATGGTTTCGATCTGGTTGTCGCTGACGCCCAGCAGGGTCATCATGCGACGCACGGCGTCGGCACGACGCTGGCCGAGGGCCAGGTTGTACTCAGCACCGCCGCGTTCGTCGGTGTTGCCTTCGATCTTGATCTTTTGCTGTTGGTGCGAAGCCAGGTACTTGGCATGGGTTTCGACCAGGCCACGGTATTGGTCCGACACGGTGTAGCTGTCGAAATCAAAGTACACCGAGCGCTGTTGCGCCAGGATGCTTTGGGGGTTGAAAGGATCAAGGATTTGGCCAGAGGCCGAAGATCCTTGGCCAGCGCCTCCACCCTGACCCGCTTTATCGTCGAGAGGGACGGAGCTGCAAGCTGCCAGGGCGGCAGCCAGAGCGGCGATGGTTAGGCTTTTGGCAATGCGCGACTTCATGATAGTTCCTTTGCAAAGAGAGTCACACGTGTTATCGGGTAATGAATGGGCCCCAAGTCGGTTCACGTATTTCCCCGTTCAGTACCGAAAGCGTTTGTCGCACGCGTCCATCGCTTGACACACCTGCCAGCACGCTACGGCCATTTTGGATGGCGGCGTAGAGCACTTGCATTCCGTTGGGCGCAAAGCTGGGCGACTGATCGTCACGACCATCAGTCAGCAAGGCTTCGGCACCAGTGGACAAGTTCAGAGATGCGATTCGAAACGCGCCGTCTCGTCTTGCAACGTACAGCAGCGTCGATCCATCGGGGGAAATTCGGGGTGAGATGTTGTAACCACCATTAAACGTGAGACGGCGTGCTTCGCCGCCTGTCGAGCCGGTCTGATAGATTTGCGGCCCGCCGCTGCGGTCACTCGTAAAGATAATGGAAGCGCCGTCGGGCGTAAAGCTCGGCTCGGTGTCAATCCCGGGAGAACGCGTAACTCGGCTCGGATTCGAGCCATCGGCCGCATTAACGACGTAAATTTGCGACAAACCGTCACGCGTCAAAGCGACAGCCAGCTTGCTGCCATCAGGCGACCAACCGGGGGCGCTGTTGTTGCCCTTGAAGTTGGCGACCGGTGCGCGGGCGCTGGTGGCCAGCGTGTGCACGTAAACAACGGGCTTTCCGGACTCGAAGCTCACGTAGGCAAGCTTGGCGCCATCGGGCGACCACGACGGCGAAATGATCGGCTCGCGCGAGCGCAGGGCAACTTGCGGATTCTGGCCGTCGGCGTCAGCCACCTGCAGTTCGTAGGTGGAACCCTTCTTCAGCACGTAGGCGATACGGGTCGAGAACACGCCGCGAACGCCGGTGATCTTTTCGTAGATGCGGTCGGCGATCTGGTGGGCCACGCGGCGCAGTTCCTGCTCGGTGCCCGAAAAGGCCACGCCGTCCAGCTGCGACTTCTTGACCGTGTCGGCCAGGCGGTAGCGCACGTCGTAGCGGCCATCGGCGCCGCGCGTGATGCTGCCGTAGGCGATGAAGTCGGCGCCCTTGCCGCGCCAGTCGTCATGGGCGATCGGGGAATCGACGTTCAGGCCGGAGCCGGCCGCGTTGATCAGGCGGAACTGGCCGGTGCGGGTAAGGTCGGCGCGGATGACTTCGGCCAGCGCGCGGCCGTGGGTATCGTCAACGGCGAAGTCGGCGATGGCCACGGGATATTGCGTGGCGCCGGTGCCGGAGATATCGACACGCAATTGTGCGTGGGCGGGCTTCATGGCCATCAGGCAGGCAAGCGCCACCATCAGCAGTCCGATTCCATACGCTCTCCAGAGCGCGAGAGTGGGTACTCGTCGACTATAAGCGGGAGTCATGTTCGTCAATCTCCTGTCAGTCATACATTCTGTAGACAACGTCAATAATGGGTTCGTAGCGGCCCGTCGAGGGCTTCGGGAACGGGTTGCAACGGCGGATGCCGGTCTCGACCGCGCGGTCGAAGCCGGAGTTGCCAGAAGAACTGGTCAACGTAACGCCATTCACCTTCCCGTCAGAACCTAACTGTACCCGGTATTGCGCGGTCGGATTTCCCGAGCCGCTGCGGGGCGGGGGCGGATACGCCACCCCGGGTTGCACGCAGGCGCGGACCTTGGCGCCGTAGCCGCTGTCGCGTCCGCCGCCAGCCTGGTTGCGGTCGGCGGTGCCGCCCGGAATGCCGGCGGCGCCCAGGGCGTCGTTGCGGAACGCGTCTTTCAGCGCCTTGTCGGCGGCGGCCTTCTTGGCGGCGGCAGCCTTCTCGGCAGCAGCCTTTTCGGCCGCAGCTTTCTCAGCCGCGGCTTTTTCGGCAGCGGCCTTTTCCGCGGCAGCCTTTTCAGCAGCTGCCTTCTTGGCGGCTTCTTCCTTGGCCTTCTTCTCGGCAGTCGCCTTTTCAGCAGCGGCCTTCTCGGCTGCGGCCTTTTCAGCGGCGGCCTTCTCGGCGGCAGCTTTCTCCGCAGCCGCCTTCTGGGCGGCAGCCTTTTCAGCCGCAGCCTTCTCGGCAGCTGCCTTCTCGGCCGCCTGGCGTTCCTGTTCCAGGCGCTTCTTTTCCTTTAGTTCGGCCTGCTTGCGCTCTTCCTCGAGACGCGCCTTTTCCTTGGCGGCCTCGGCGGCTTCGCGTGCCTTCTCTTCCTGCTCCCGCTTTTTCTTGGCTTCCTGGATGGCGATCTCGGGATCGACTTCCTCGGTCTTGGCCTGAACCTGCGGTTCGGGCTCGGGAGGCGGCGGCGGGGGCGGCGGAGGAGGGGGCGGCTCAGGCGTCTTTTCCGGCTCCGGCTCGGGCTGGGGCTTGGGTTGCGGCTTGGGCGGTTCGGGCTGGGGCGTGGGCGGCGGCGAGACGGGCGAATTGCCGTCTGCCCAGAGCTGCACCTGGACGGGGCCAGGGTTCTCGGTATGCCAGTTCACGCCAAAGATCAGGGCAACCAGCAGCAGCAGGTGCACCGCCACAGCCAGAATCAGCGAATTCCGGTTGTCGTTGTTGGGCGGGGTGGCCGGCGGGCCGCTGCGGTGTCGAATTATGGGTGGCGTCATGTGCGGTGCATGCCGGCCAGGCCGGCGGAGGGCGGCGCGTTAGCGTTTCTTGGCGGGGACGGGCTGGGAGGCGGCGCCGGACTGGTCCACCAGCAGGCCCAGGCGGGTGATGCCGTTGGTGCGCAGCTCGTCCATGACCTTCACGACCGTCTCGTAGGGCACCTTGCCGTCGGCGGCAATCACCACCGGCGTTTCCGCGGTAATGCGCGAACGCACTTGCGCGACCAGTTCGGGGCGCGCGATGTCCTGCATGGTGGCTCCGGCTTCGCGCATGCGCAGTGCGATCTTGCCGTCTTCCGAAATCTGGACTTCCAGGGGCTTGACCGGCACGTCGGAGGCGGCGCCCACCGACGGCAGCTGAATCAGTCCGGGCGTGATCAGGGGCGCGGTCACCATGAAGATGACCAGCAGCACCAGCATCACGTCGATGTACGGCACCACGTTGATGTCGGCCTTCATGCGGCGGCCGGACCTGCCGCGCGAGCTTACCGAGGGCATTAGCGCACCTGCCGTTGCAGAATGTTCAGGAATTCATCGACGAAGCTGTCGAAGCGGATCGAGATGCGGTCGATGTCATTCGTGAAACGGTTGTAGGCAACCACGGCCGGGATGGCGGCGAACAGGCCGATCGCGGTGGCGATCAGCGCCTCGGCAATGCCGGGGGCCACCGAGGCCAGCGTGGCCTGTTGCATGTTCGACAGGCCGATGAAGGCGTGCATGATGCCCCAGACCGTGCCCAACAGGCCGATGTACGGGGACACCGAACCGGCTGACGCCAGAAAGTTGAGGTGGGATTCCAGCGAGTCCATTTCGCGCTGGTAGGCGGCGCGCATGGCGCGGCGCGGGCCGTCCAGCACGGCCGTGGCGTCGCCGCTNNCGCGGCGGGCCTTCAGGAATTCGGTCATGCCGGCATCGAAGATGCGGGCGAGGGCGCCTTGCTCGTCGCGGCGCGAGGCCACGGCCTGCTGCAGCATCGACAGGTCGCCGCCCGACCAGAAGTCGTCTTCAAAGCGGCGCGTCTGATCATGGGCCCGCTTGATGGCCATGCGCTTGGCGAAGATGTAGGTCCAGGACATGATCGAGATGCCCAACAGCATCAGCATGATGAGCTGGACCGGCACGCTGGCGTGCGAAATCAGCGAAAGCAACGACATGTCGTTGGTGACTTGCATGGTTATTCCTGAATGAATTCCAGTTTTGCGCGAATGTCAGCCGGCAACTCCGCCGGCCGCATGTGAACGGCATCGACGCAACAGACTTGGATGTTGCCTTCGGCAAGCAGTTCCCCGTTGCGCTCCGCGCGCTGCGCGAAGTGTATCGAAGCGCGGCCCAGTTTGGTGACTCGGCTGCGTATGGTAAGCAAATCGTCCAGTCTGGCCGGTTTGCGGTAGGACATGTCCAGGGCGCGGACAACGAACAGCCGTTGCTCGCTGGCGGCCAGTCCGGACTGGTTGACGCCAAGGTCCCGCAGCCATTCGGTGCGGGCCCGCTCCAGGAATTTCAAGTAGTTGGCGTAGAAAACCACCCCGCCGGCATCCGTGTCTTCGTAGTAGACGCGGACTTGCAGGGTGGATTCGGCGGACTTCGGGTCGGTCACGGTACTCAACAGATGTTATGCGGGTCGGGACGCGGAAAGTCCGTAGTGGCTACAAGGTTAAAGCGTGTCGAGCTTGGTCAGCACGGCTTCAAGCGCGGACTCTACCGGAATCTTGGCCGCTTCGGTTTCCCGGCGGGCCTGCAATTCCACCACACCATCGTTCAGGCCGCGTTCTCCAACTGTTACACGCAGCGGCGCACCGATCAGTTCCCACTCGGCAAACATGACGCCGGGGCGGGCATCGCGGTCGTCCAGCACGACATCAACGCCGCGCGCCAGCAGGGATTCATAGAGCTTTTGCGCGGTGTCACGCACCGTTTCACTTTTGCCCCAGCCCACCGGGCAGATTACGACCTCGAACGGCGCGAGCGCACGGGGCCAGATGATGCCGCGCGCATCATGGTTCTGCTCGATGGCAGCGCCCACGATGCGGGTCACGCCGATACCGTAGCAACCCATTTCCAGGACGGCGGGCTTGCCGGTTTCGTCCAGGAAGGTGGCCTTCAGGGCTTCGGAGTACTTCTTGCCCAGGTAGAACACGTGGCCCACTTCGATGCCGCGCTGGATCGACAGCGTGCCCTTGCCGTCGGGGGAGGGGTCGCCGGCGACCACATTGCGCAGGTCGGCCACGAGTTCGGGTTCGGGCAGGTCGCGGCCCCAGTTGACGCCCTGGGTGTGGAAATCTTCGCGGTTGGCGCCGCACACGAAATCGGCCATGTTGGCCACGGTGCGGTCGGCAATGACGTGGACCGGCTTGGCCGTCTTGACCGGGCCCAGATAGCCGGGCTTGCAGCCGAAGTATTCGACGATCTCGGTTTCGGTGGCAAAGCGGAAGCCCGACAGGCCCGGCAGCTTGCCTGCCTTGATTTCATTCAGTTCGTGGTCGCCGCGCAGCAGCAGCAGCCAGATGTCGACCTTGCCCTTTTCGCCGTCGGTGGCCAGGACGATCGACTTGATCGTGCGTTCCAGCGGAATGTCCAGGAGCTTGGCCACGTCCTCGCACTTGGCGGCGCCCGGCGTCGCGACGTCTTCCATTGCCTGGGCGGCAGCGGCGCGGGTGGGGTACAGGCTGGGCGCCTCGGCCAGCTCGATGTTGGCGGCGTAGTCCGAGTCCGCGTTGTAGACCAGCAGGTCTTCGCCCGTGTCGGCAATAACCTGGAACTCATGGCTGCGCGTGCCGCCGATGGAGCCCGTGTCGGCCGCCACCGCGCGGAACTCCAGGCCCAGACGGCCGAAGATGCGCATGTAGGCGGCGAACATGGTGTCGTAGCTGCGCTGGGCGCCGGCTTCGTCGCGGTCGAAGGAATACGCGTCCTTCATCGTGAACTCGCGGCCGCGCATCAGGCCGAAGCGCGGACGGCGCTCGTCCCGGAACTTGGTCTGAATGTGATAGAAGTTCAGCGGCAACTGGCGGTAGCTGTGGATTTCATTGCGCGCGATGTCCGTGATGACTTCCTCGGACGTCGGCTGCAGCACGAAATCGCGCTGGTGCCGATCCTTGATGCGCAGCAGTTCGGCGCCGTACTGCTCCCAGCGGCCGGATTCCTGCCAGAGCTCGGCCGGCTGCACCACGGGCATCAGCAGCTCGATGGCGCCCGCCGCGTTCATTTCTTCGCGGATGATCGCCTCGACCTTGCGGATGACCTTCAGGCCCAGCGGCATGTAGGTGTAGATGCCGCCCGCGAGCTTGCGGATCATGCCGGCGCGGGTCATCAGCTGGTGGCTGGCGACTTCCGCTTCGGACGGGGCTTCTTTGAGGGTGTTGATGTGGTAGTTGGATGCGCGCATGTTTAAAGGTGGCAGCAGATACGTATAATCGACCGTAATTGTATTGAATTCGGTGGGGGTGGCCCATGCTTGACCGCGAAGGCTACCGCCCCAATGTCGGCATCATTCTCGTCAACACTAGAAACGAGGTCTTTTGGGGCAAGCGTATCAGGGAACATGCGTGGCAGTTCCCCCAGGGCGGCATCAAGTATGGCGAAAGCCCGGTGCAGGCCATGTATCGCGAACTCCATGAAGAGGTGGGCCTGAAGCCCGAGCATGTCCGTATTTTGGGGCGTACACGCGATTGGTTACGTTATAACGTGCCCGATCACTTTGTCCGGCGTGAGTGGCGTGGCCACTATAAAGGACAAAAACAGATTTGGTTCTTGTTGCGCCTGGTGGGACGTGACAGTGATGTTTGCTTGCGCGCGACGCAGCATCCGGAATTCGACGCCTGGCGCTGGAGCCAGTACTGGGTTCCGCTGGATGCCGTCATCGAGTTCAAGCGAGACGTCTATACCCAGGCGTTGAACGAGTTGTCGGCTATCCTCTTTCGGCGCCATCACGAAACCCGCTACCTGCGCCAACGGGTGCATGGTCAGCGGGCTGCAGAGAATTTGCCCGAAGGAACGGACGGTCATGCGCATATTGTTGGTTGAAGACGAACGGGACATGGCGTCCTGGCTGATGCGCGCGCTCGCCCAGAGCGGGTTCGTGCCCGATCACGCGGCGGACGCGCGCACGGCCGAAGCCTTCATGGCGGGCACCGAATACGATGCCATCGTCATGGACTTGCGCCTGCCCGATAAGCATGGTCTGGTCGTTCTCCGGGAAATGCGCAACCGCGACGACCGCACACCCGTCCTGCTCCTGACCGCGCAAGGTGCGTTGCAGGACCGTGTGCGCGGCCTGAATCTCGGCGCCGACGACTTCCTGACCAAGCCCTTCGCCCTCGAGGAACTCGAAGCGCGCCTGACGGCGCTCGTGCGCCGCAGCCGCGGCCGCCAGCATCCGCGCCTGCAGTGCGGCTCGCTCTCCTACGACAGCGAAAGCCGTGCGTTCACGCTGGACGGATCGCTGCTGTTCCTGACGCCGCGCGAACACGCCGCCCTGGCGGCGCTGCTGACGCGCAGCGGCTACCCGGTGGACAAGTCGCAATTGTTCGGCAAGGTCTTCACGCACGACAGCGAAGCCAATCCGGACGCCATCGAGGTCGTGCTGCACCGCCTGCGCAAGAAGCTGGCCGGCAGCGACGTGCGCATCGTGACCGTGCGCGGGCTGGGCTACATGCTGGAAAGCGTCGCCAGCGAGTCCGCGGAACCCTAAGTGAGCCTGCGGATTCCCGGGCTGCCGCGCGTCGGCATCCGCGCGCTTCTCATCATTCTGCTGCTGCCCGGCGTGGTGGTGCTGCTGGTCATCGACAGCCTGAACGACTACCGCACCCTGGCCGAGATCACCAACGAAGCCTACGACAGCGCGCTGGTCGAACCCGCGCGGGTGCTTGAAAGCAGCCTGGAATTCACGCCGGACGGCAACCTGCAGGTTGCCACGCCGCTCTACGCGCAGGTCATGCTCGAATCGCGGGCGGGCCTGCGCAAGTATTTCCGCATCGAGGAAATCGATCCGCCCTTGCCCGACGGGGCGCCCGTGCCCCAGACGCAGGGCAAGACGCTGCTCGGCATGCCGGAAATGCCGCGTCCGCCGTCCTGGCCCCGATCCAATGGCCAACCCATCTTCTACGACAGCGTGTACCGCAACGACCCCGTGCGGGTCGTGTCCGTCGTGCGCGATCTCTATTACCAGGGCCAGCATCGCCAGGTGCTGGTGGTCGTGGCCGAAAGCACCGGCAAGCGCATCGAGGCCGAGAACAATGCGCGGCGCCAGGAGATCCTGCGCGATTCACGCATGCTGGCGCTAGTCGTGCTGCTGGTCTGGTGGGGCGTGTCGTGGGCCTTGAAGCCGCTGCGTCGGCTGCAGGCCGACATCCGCGGACGCCGGCCGGACGACCTGACGCCGCTGGACGCCTCGCGCGTGCCCAGCGAAGTCGCTCCGCTCGTCGAAGCCGTCAATCACCACATCGCCCGCTACCGGCGGGTGCTGGACGAGCAATCAAACTTTCTTGCCGACGCCTCGCATCAATTGCGCACGCCGCTCGCCATCATGCTGACGCAGGCGCAATACACGCTGCGCGAACGCGATCCCGCGCGCGTGCGCGAGGGACTGCGCGCCATCGTCGACCAGCTCGGGCGCACGCGCCGGCTGACCGAACAGCTTTTGTCGCTGGCGCACGCAAACCAGGCCGGCCAGACCCCGCGGCAGTTGCTCGACATGAACGCGGTCTCGCGCGAAGTCGTCTTGCAGTACCTGCCGCTCGCGCACGAAAAACAGCAGGATCTGGGTTGGGTGCAGGCCGATGCCGAAGACGGCCAGGACACGCCGGTGCCGGTGTCCGGCAACGAGGCCGAGCTGCACGAGGCCTTGTCCAATCTCGTGCACAACGCGATCCACTACGCGCCGGTCGGCGCGCAAATCACGGTCTCCGTCTGCCGTGCCGACAACAGGGTAGAGGTCGCCGTGTCCGACAATGGGCCGGGCCTGGATCCCGTCATGCGCACGCGCGCGTTCACACGGTTCGAGCGCGTGGGGACGGACAAGCCGGTGACCTCCTCCGGTTCCGGCCTGGGCCTTGGCATCGCGCGCGCCTACGCCCGGCGCAACGAGGGCGACATCGAACTGCGCGATGGCGAGCCCAACGACCAGGGCGGCGTCGGCCTTGCGTCGGTGCTGTGGCTGCCGCTCGCGCCCACCGTGTCGCAGTATCCGCGGCCCGCCGAGGTCCAGCTCAAAGGCGATCAATAATCGGGCGATCAATAACCGGGCGATCAATAAGGCGGCGCTCCCCAGCGCCTTCCTCGACGCTCAATCCGTCAACGTCCGCTTCCCCACTACCCGCTTTTTTCGCGCCTTCGCGCATGCCGATCAGGGATAACCCCCGGATTCAGGAATGCGACAGCGCATAGAAAGCGGATTAGCAGCTTCCTTCCGTAATCTGCGATCCGGCCTGTCGTCAGGGGCCGGGCGCTGTCCGCTTCGTGCAGCGCATGAAAGGCCGGCGCTGTCCGGCACAAGGAAGGAGGACGGAAGTGAAAAAGACAATCAACAGAAAGGACTATTACGGCGGCGCGCTGATGGTCCTTATCGGCATGGCCGCAATCTATGGCGGCACCGACTACCACATCGGCTCGCTCAGCCACATGGGCCCGGGATTCTTCCCCGCGGCGCTCGGCGGCCTGCTGGCGCTCACCGGCCTGCTGATCGCGATGTCGGCGCGCTCGGCCGAACCCGCGGCCCCGGCTCCCGCTGAAGGCCACCCCACCGGCATGCCGGACATTCGCGGCAGCATCTGCATCCTGCTCGGCATCCTGGCTTTCCTGCTGCTGGGCCATTACGGCGGCCTGCTGCCCGCCACGTTCGCCATCGTCTTCATCTCGGCGCTGGGCGACCGCAAGAACACGATCAAACAGGCCATCCTGCTGTCGATCGCCATGTCCGCGATTGCGGTCGTCGTTTTCTGGTGGGCGCTGCAACTGCAGCTTCCGCTGTTCCGCTGGGGTTGATGCGCCATGATTTCTCAAGCTTTGGTAGACCTTTGGTACGGCTTCGGCGTCGCGTTCCAATGGCACAACCTGATGTGGTCGTTCTTCGGCGTGCTGGTGGGCAACCTCATCGGTGTGCTGCCCGGCATGGGCGCGCTGTCCGCGATCTCCATCCTCCTGCCGCTGACCTACGTCATGCAGCCCGTGCCCGCCATCCTGATGCTGGCCGGCATTTTCTACGGCTCGCAGTACGGCGGCGCCATCGGCGCGATCCTGCTCAACCTGCCTTCGCATCCGCCGCACGCGGTCACGTGTCTTGATGGTTATCCATTGACCAAGCAGGGCAAGGGCGGGACAGCGCTCGGCATCACGATGATCTGCTCGTTCTTCGCGGCATCGGTCGGCATCATCGTCATGATCTTTGCCTCGCCGCTGCTGGTGGAAGTCGCATTCAAGTTCGGCCCGACCGAGATCTTCTCCATCATGCTGCTGGGCCTTTTGGCGGGCGCCACCATGTCGCGCGGTTCGCCGCTCAAGGGCGTGGCAATGACGCTGTTCGGCCTGATGTGCGGCGTGGTCGGCACCGACGTGAACACCGGCACGATCCGGTTTTCGTTCGGCCTGCTCGACCTGTCCGACGGCCTGGAACTGGTTGCGATCTCGATGGGGCTGTTCGGCGTTGCCGACTTCCTGATGAGCGTGAACCGCATGACCATCATCGGCAGCGGCGCCAAGCTGCGTCTGCGCGACATGCGGCCCAGCAAGCAGGAGCTGAAGACCGCTTTCTGGCCCATGGTGCGCGGCACGGCCGTCGGCACGCTGTTCGGCGCCATGCCCGGGACCGGCCCGACCATCACCACCTTCGTCGCCTACGCGCTGGAACGCAAGGTCTCCAAGACGCCCGAGAAGTTCGGCACCGGCATGATCGCCGGCGTGGCATCGCCGGAAGCGTCGTCGCATTCCAAGACGCAGGTCGACTTCATCCCGACGATGAGCCTGGGCATTCCGGGCGACGCCGTGATGGCGCTCATCCTGGGCGCGCTGCTGATCCAGGGCATCCAGCCCGGCCCGCAACTCATCACCGAGCATCCGGACATCTTCTGGGGCCTCATCGCCAGCTTCTGGGTGGGCAACGTGCTGCTCATGGTGCTGAACGTGCCGCTCATCGGCGTGTGGGTCAAGCTGCTGCAGGTGCCGTACCGCTACCTTTTCCCCTCGGCGCTGTTCTTCATCGCAGTGGGCGTGTACAGCACGCAGAACAGTCTCTTCCAGATCTGGGAAGTGCTGGCTTTCGGGGTGATCGGCGCGGTCCTGATGACGCTGGAGTTCTCGGTGGCGCCCATTCTGCTGGGCTTCGTGCTCGGCCCGATGGTCGAAGAGAACTTCCGCCGCGCGCTGCTGCTGTCGCGCGGTGACCTGGCCGTGTTCGTCGAACGTCCGATCAGCGCATGGTTCATCGGCGCCAGCGCCTTGCTGATCGCGCTGCAGGTCTGGGCCTTCCTTCGCCGCAACAAGGGCAAGAACAAGCCACAGCTGCCGCAGACGGCCTGATCCCTCGGCTTGCATCTGCCACACGCGGCCCGGCCTTCGCCGGGCCGTTTGATTTGTGCGGCGGCATCCCTCATGCTTGGGGTTTTCATCGTCCGCGCACTGCCACCATGCACATTCTCTTTGCTTGTCCCCATCACGATCCTGACGCCTGGGTGCCTCGCCTCGAGGTCGCCATGCCCGGCTGCCGTATTTCGGTGTGGAATCCCGACGGCCCGCCGTCTGGCGCGGAGGTCGCGCTGGTCTGGCGTCCGCCCGCCCAGCTCTTCCAGCACGAAACCGGCTTGCAGACCCTCTTCAATCTGGGCGCGGGCGTCGATGCCTTGCTGAAGATGCCGGAGATCCCGGGCCACGTTCGCATCGTGCGTCTCGAAGACGCCGGCATGGCCGTGCAGATGGCCGAATACGCGCTGTATGCGCTGCTGCGGGTCTCGCGTGATTTCGAAGCCTTCGACCAGGCGCAGGCACGCCAGCATTGGGACACCCGCGAGGGCACCCGGCAGGCGGACTGGCCCGTGGGCGTTCTCGGGTTAGGGCAGGTTGGCGCGCGCGTTGCGCAAACCCTGGCCGAATTCGGCTATCCCGTGGCCGGCTGGTCGCGCTCGCCGCGCGAGATCCCAGGCGTTGAATCCTTCGCCGGCGAGGCCGCCTTGCCGGCCTTCCTGGGCCGCACGCGCTTTTTGGTCAATGTGCTGCCGCTGACGCCCGACACGCAAGGCATCCTCAACCGCGAAACGCTGTCGCAGTTGCTGCCTGACGCGCATCTGGTCAACGTGGGACGCGGCGAGCATCTGGTCGAAGACGATCTGGTGCAGATGCTCGAAGAGGGCGAAATCGCGGGCGCCACGCTCGACGTCTTCCGCACCGAACCGCTGCCGAAAGACCACCCGTTCTGGCACGACCCGCGCGTCCACGTCACGCCGCATATCGCCGCGCGCACGCTGCGCGACGAAAGCATCGAACAGATCGCGGGCAAGGTCGCGCAGCTGATGCGCGGCGAATCCATCACCGGCGTCGTGGAGCGCTCGCGCGGCTACTGAGGCGCGGGCGTCACGGCTTTCTCCAGCCGCTGATACATCGAGGGCAGGCGCTGCGACAGAAAATCCAGCAGCGTCCGCACGGCGGGCATCATGCCCCGCCGTGACGGATAGATGCAGTGCACGATGCCCTCGGGCGATTGCCACTGGGGCAGTACCGGCACCAGCTGCCCGCGGCGCAGTTCCTCCTGCGTGGCGATCGACGGCAGCAATGCGATGCCGCGTCCACGCACGGCCGCTTCCGTCAGCACGATGAAGTCGTTGCACGACAGTTGCGGCTTCAAATCGATCTGCACCTCTTCGCCTTTGTCATTGCGCAGCGGCCACCGCACTTCGTTTTGCGGATCGCTGAAGCTCAGCGTCACGTGCGAGGCCAGGTCCTGCGGCGTATCGGGCGCACCGTGGCGCTGCAAGTATCCGGGACTGGCCACCAGCGTGCCACGCGCCGTGCCCAGATGCCGGACGACCAATTCGGCATCCGTGTCGAGCTTCGTGCGCACCCGCAGCGCCAGGTCCACGCCTTCACGGATCAGATCCACCCGCCGGTTGGTCACCAGCAATTGCACCGATATTGCGGGCCACGCATCCAGGAATTCCGGCAGCAGCGGGGCCAGCACGTCCTGCGCGATCGACACCGGACAGCTCACGATCACCGGGCCGGTCGGTTCCGCCTGCAATTGCCGCATGGCATCGTCCGCTGCCCGCGCCGACGCGGCCATCTCCCGGCAGTAGTGCAGATAGCGCTCGCCGGCGGACGTCAGCCGAAGCCGGCGGGTGGTGCGCTGTAAAAGGCGCACGCCCAGGCTTTCTTCAAGGTGGGAGATACGGCGGGATAGACGGGATTTTGGAATGTCCAGTGCGCGCGCTGCGGCGCTGAAGCCTCCTTGCTCGACGACTTGCGAAAAGTAGTAGAGGTCATTGAGATCTTGCATGATTGTTCTATGTTTGGAACGAACAGTTCATCATACCCGTATTTATGTATTCAATCGGTCCCACTACAGTGTCGCCATGCACAACGGATCTGCCAACGCCGCCGAAGCGGCAAGGCCCCGCCCGATCATCCTGACGGGTGCGGCGCTGACAGATCCAGACCGCCCACCCCGGGCGGACCCACTGGAGATATCTGCAATGAAAACCCTGGTCATCCTTTCCTCGATTCTCGGCGAACGTTCCAACAGCAAGCAATTGGCCGATCACCTGATTGCCCGCATCAAGGCGTCGAACCCGGCCTCGGCCATCAAGGTCCGCGACATCGGCGCGCAACCGATTCCTTATTTCGACGGCAACACCGCTGGCGCCCTGTTCACGCCCGCTGAATCGCGCACGGTCGAGCAACAGCGTCTGGTCGAACTGAGCGATTCGCTCGTCGCTGAAGTGATGGAAGCCGACCGTATCGTCTTCGCCGTGCCCGTGTACAACTTCAACCTGCCGGCGCAGTTCAAGTCCTACCTGGATCACCTGGCGCGCGCCGGCGTCACGTTCCGTTATACGTCGGAAGGCGTGCCCGAGGGGCTCGTCAAGGGTAAACAGGTGGTCGTGCTGACGTCGCGCGGCGGCAAGGCGGAAGGCACGCCGTCCGACACCATGACGCCGTACCTGCGCCAGATGCTGGCATTCCTGGGCATGACCGAAGTCACCTTCATCGCCGCGGAAGGCATGGCCATGGGCGAAGTGGCCGCCCTGGAAGGGCTGGCCCTGGCCAAGCAACGCATCGACGCGCTGCTGCCGGCCGCCCGCGAAGGCTCACTCGCCGCCTGACCTCGCGCTGCCGCATCAAGCAAAAAGGCGAGCCGGAAGGCTCGCCTTTTTCATTGGGCCAGGACGGCTGGCTTAGTCGCGCAGACGCTTGATGAGGCTGGACGTGTCCCAACGTCCGCCGCCCAGTTTCTGGACGTCGCCGTAGAACTGATCCACCAGCGCGGTCAGCGGCAGACGCGCGCCGTTGTTGCGCGCCTCGGCCAGCACCAGGCCCAGATCCTTGCGCATCCAGTCCACCGCGAAACCGAAGTCGAACTTGTCGTCGACCATGGTGCCGCCGCGGTTCTCCATCTGCCAGCTCTGCGCCGCGCCTTTGCTGATCACGTCCAGCACCTGCTTCATGTCCAGATCGGCCGCCTGGCCGAACGCGATGGCTTCGGACAGGCCCTGCACGATGCCGGCGATGCAGATCTGGTTGACCATCTTCGCAAGCTGGCCTGCGCCCGGGGGGCCGACCAGCGTGACCGCGCGGCCAAAGCACTGCGCGACGGGCTGGATGGCGTCAAACACCGCCTGCTCGCCGCCGCACATGACCGTCAGCACGCCGTTGACGGCGCCTGCCTGACCGCCCGACACGGGGGCGTCCACGAAGTTCAGGCCCAGCTCCTTGGCTTTCGCGTGCAGTTCGCGCGCCACATCGGCTGAAGCCGTGGTGTGGTCGACGAACACGGCGCCCGGCGCCATGCCGGCGAACGCGCCGTCGGGACCGAGCACGACGCTGCGCAGGTCGTCGTCGTTGCCTACGCACGCAAAAACGATCTGCGCGCCGGCAACGGCTTCGCGCGGGGTGGTCGCGCTATGGCCGCCAAACTCGGCGACCCAGGCCTGCGCCTTGGCGGGAGTCCGGTTGTAGACCGTGACGTCATGCCCGGCGCGGGCCAGGTGACCGGCCATGGGCAAGCCCATCACGCCCAATCCGAGGAAAGCGACTTTCTGGGCTACGGCTGCGTCGTAGCTCTTGGTACCGATCGTTGCCATGCAATGGACTCCGCTGAATAAGGGTAGGTCTGTTTCAGGACACTAACCTTAACGCAATCAAAAGCCGGCGGCGAGTCCATCTCTGCGGCTATCGCTGGCGCTGACGTAGCCGTCCACGGCCGGATCGCCCAGCCGCCAGATGAACTGCCCCGATCCGAAGTCCATGTACGGATCGTCCATGCCCTGCAGAACGTGGCCGCGCTCGCGCAGTCCTTGCGCAATGGCAGGGGCTACCGTCGGCTCCAGATCCACCTCCAGGCCCTGGTTCCACTTCCAGCGCGGTGCATCGCAAGCGGCCTGCGGCTGCTGGCGGTAGTCCAGCATGCGCACCAGCGCCTGCATCTGGCCCTGCGGCTGCATGTTGCCGCCCATGACGCCAAAGCTCATCACCGGCGCGCCATCACGCATCAGAAAGCCCGGAATGATCGTATGGAACGGCCGCTTACCGCCCGCGACCACGTTGGCGTGTTCAGGATCGGCGCTGAAGCAGTGGCCACGGTTCTGCAGGCTGACGCCCGTGCCCGGCACCACGACGCCGGATCCGAATCCCATGTAGTTCGATTGGATGAAGCTGACCATCATCCCGTTGCGGTCGGCGGCTGTCAGGTAGACCGTGCCGCCTTGCGGCGCATGGCCGCTCGCAAAAGTCTGCGCCTTTCGCGGATCGATCAGTCGCGCCCGTTCGGCCAGGTAGTCGGCCCGCAGCATCTCTTCGGGGGCGACCCGCATGTGGCGCGCGTCGGCCACGTGCGCATAGACGTCGGCAAACGCCAGCTTCATTGCTTCAATCAGCAGATGCTGCGTTTCGGGGTGATCGATCGGACGCGCCGCCAGATCGAAGTTCTGCAGGATGCCCAGCGCGATCAGCGCCGCGATGCCCTGGCCGTTGGGCGGAATCTGATGCAGCGTATGGCCGCGGTACGCCTGGCTGATCGGCGTGACCCACTCGGGGGTGTAGTCGCTCAAATCTTTCAGCGTCAGGGCCGCGTCGTGCGCTTGCGCGTGCGCCACCAGCTTATGGGCGGTCTCGCCTTCGTAGAAGTCGCGCCCGCTGGTTGCCGCAATGCGCTTGAGCGTCGAGGCCGCGCCTTGCAGCACGAAGTGTTCGCCGATGTGCGGCGCGCGGCCGCGCGGCAGGAAGTGGTCGGCAAAGCCGGGCTGCGGTTGTAGCACGTCAGCCTGCGCGGTCCACTTCTGATGCACCATCGGCGTGATCGCAAAGCCGCGTTCGGCGTATTCGATGGCAGGCGTCAGGATGTCGGCGAAAGACAGACGGCCCAGCTTTTCGTGCAACGCAGCCCAACCGGCCACGCAACCCGGGACCGTCACGCTGTCCCAACCCCTCGCCGGCACCGCGCCCTGATGCTTGCGACGGAAGTAGTCCACGTTCCAGGCGGCAGGCGCCGGGCCGGAGGCATTAAGCCCATGCAGCTTGGCGCCGTCCCAGATGATGGCAAAGCAATCCGAACCCAAACCGTTGCTGACGGGTTCGACCAACGCCAGCGTTGCCGCCGCGGCAATTGCCGCGTCCACGGCATTGCCGCCTTGCGCCAGGATGCGCAGGCCGGCCTGGGCAGCCAGAGGCTGGGACGTGGCGACGACGTTGCGGGCAAAGACGGGCGTGCGGGTACTCGTATACGGATTCTTCCAGTCGAAATTCATGTCGAATCATCGCGTGGGGTAAACCCGTAGCTTAACGTAGATGAATTTGGCTTTGTACGATTTGTTGCTGTAGGTAATTTTCAGTAGTCTTCAGCCGGATGGTGCGGGCGCGCCCAAATAAAAAACCCCGGGACAGGCCCGGGGTTTCGAAGGTCAGCGCCGCGGCAGGGCGGCGGCTGGGCCTTATTCTTCTTCGACGAAGGTTTCTTCGCGCTTCTTGCGGATGGCCGGCAGGGCCACCAGGATCACCAGGAACACGGCGACGGCCAGCAGGGATGCCGACAGCGGACGCGTCACGAAGGTGGAGAAGTCGCCGCGCGACAGCAGCAGAGCACGGCGGAAGTTTTCTTCCATCATGGGACCCAGCACCAGGCCCAGTAGCAGCGGGGCGCCTTCGCACTTCAGCTTCGACCACACATATCCGATGACGCCGAACATGGCCGTGGTGAAGATGTCGAACGGGTTGTAGTTAAGTGAATACACACCGATGGTGCAGAACACCAGAATCGCCGGGAACAGGATGCGGTAGGGCACCTTGAGCAGCTTGACCCACAGGCCAATCAGCGGCAGGTTCAGCACGACGAGCATCAGGTTGCCGATCCACATCGAGGCGATCAGGCCCCAGAACAGCTCCGGGTGGCTCGTCATGACTTGCGGGCCGGGCTGGATGTTGTGGATCGTCATGGCGCCCACCATCAGCGCCATCACGGCGTTGCCGGGGATACCAAGCGTCAGCAGCGGAATGAACGAGGTCTGGGCTGCAGCGTTGTTCGCCGATTCCGGGCCTGCCAGGCCGGCCGGGTGGCCCTTGCCGAAGCGTTCCGGATTCTTCGAGATCTTCTTTTCCAGCGTGTAGGAAGCGAACGAGGACAGCACCGCGCCACCACCCGGCAGGATGCCCAGGGCCGAACCCAGCGCCGTGCCGCGCAGCACGGCCGGAGCGGCTTCCTTGAATTCCTGCTTGTTCGGATACAGCGTGCCGATCTTGTCGGTGATGTCGACGCGGTTTTCCTTCTGCTCGAGGTTGGTCATGATTTCGGCAAAGCCGAACACGCCCATGGCCACGATCGCGAAGTCGATGCCGTCTTGCAGTTCCGGCACGCCGAAGTCGAAGCGGGCAACACCCGAGTTGACGTCGGTACCGACCATGCCGAGCAGCAGGCCCAGGATGATCATCGCGATAGCCTTGGGCAGCGAGCCCGAGGCCAGCACCACGGCGCCGACCAGGCCCAGGCACATCAGCGAGAAGTATTCGGCAGGACCGAACTTGAACGCGACTTCAGCCAGCGGGGGCGCGAAGGCAGCCAGCAGCAGCGTGGCGACGCAACCGGCAAAGAACGAACCCAGCGCGGCAATTGCCAGCGCGGCGCCCGCCCGGCCGTTGCGGGCCATCTGGTGACCGTCCAGCACGGTCACCACCGCTGACGTTTCTCCTGGCAATGCCACAAGAATCGCCGTCGTGGAGCCGCCGTACTGGGCACCGTAGTAAATACCCGCCAGCATGATCAGACCGGCCACCGGGGGCAGCACGTACGTGATCGGAAGCAGCATTGCGATGGTCGGAACGGGGCCGATGCCCGGCAGCACGCCAATCAGCGTTCCCAGGATGCAGCCCAGCAGTGCATACAGCAGGTTCTCGGGCGTGAACGCCACCGAGAAACCCATCATCAGGTTGTCAAACAATTCCATGGCCGATTGCTCCTCAGTTCATGCCCAGAAACGACGGCCACAGCGGGAAAATCAGCCCCAGCCCCTTGATGAATGCCAGGTACGTGAACACCACCAGGAAGATGCCGTTGGCAACAGCGACCTTCAGGTTGAATTCATGGCTGGCAAGACTGCTGACGACCACCAGCACGAACACCGAGATGTACACGCCCAGCAGCTTGAGGATCACGCCATACAGCACGACGGAGCCCACCACCAGGAAGACGATGCGCCAGTCGAACTTGTCGACGTGAGTTTCATGGGCTTTCTTGGACAGCGAGCCAAGCAGCACGATGGCGCCGAGCAATGCAAGAACAATGCCTAGCCAGAAAGGAAAGTACCCTGGGCCCATTCGGGCAGCAGTACCCATTTGGTAGCTGCTGGCCTGCCAGGCGAATCCCAGTCCGAGAGCGATGAACATCACCCCCGACCAGAAATCCTGTCGATTGCGTAGCTGCATGATTGGTTGGCTCCTGTTTACAGCATGTAGATAAAAGAGGTTTGTAGCCGGATGGACGCTCGCCGAAAGGCGAGTGACAGGCACAAAAAAGGCACTTCGGGGTGCCATTAATTATTCTGAAAGCGACGTCGTGGTTTCTTGAAAGGCCGAATGGTAATGGACGCCCGCCACGCTGCAAACCCTGTAAGGTCTGTGAAAGGCTGGGGTTTTCCCTAGAATTGGGGAACTCCCGATCCCCGTTTGTAACGCGGTCAGAAGTTTGAGGGCTTTTTGAAAGCTAAGTGAAAGTTTATAGAAAGATTCACGAAAGCCGGATCGGCCGGATGCGGCAATTTCGACGGATGGGGACTTTTCTTGGCAGGCAAGAGCCGGTAACCTTCGCGCGCCAAAACCCAACCGTATTTCCTACTGAATATTGCCGGGTTTCTCACCTTGCGTGAAGAGGCCCGGTCCAACCCAGGATGGTTTACGATAGCGCCCATGCTGCAAGATCTAGACCAACTCGCCGCCCGAATCGGGCAACTGGTGCAACGCACCCGCCAACTCCACGCCGAGCGTGACGCGTTGCGTCTCCGCCTGAACGACTTCGAAGCCGAGCAGCGTGTGCTCAAGCAGCGCGCCGCTGATCGCGAGGCCGAGGTCGTCACGCTGCAAAGCAAACTGCAAGATAACGACGGCGCCGTCTCGGCCATGCTCGAGGACGCCAAGCGGGCAGAAGCCGCGCTGCGCGAGCAGCTCGCTCGCGAGACCGCCGAGCGCCAAGCGCTCGAATCGCGCTTCGCCGCCCGCGAAAGCGAACTGCAGGGCACCCTGCAATCGCGCGACACAGAACTACAGCGCTTGCGTGTGGCCGCCGCTTCGGCCCGCGAGCGCATCGACGCCGTCCTGGCCCGCTTGCCGGGTGCGCCGTCCGGAGAGCAACACTAAATGGAACGTGTAGACGTATCGATCCTCGGCCGTGAGTATTCACTTGCGTGCTCCGTCGAAGAAAAGCCCACGCTGCTGGCTGCCGTGCGCCATGTCGATCAGCTCATGCTGCGCATCCAGGGCACGGGCAAGGTTTCCAGCAACGAACGCATCGCTGTCATGGCTGCATTGCAGATCGCTGGCGAGCTGCTTGCAATGAAAGCGCCGGACGGTCCGCTGGGCGGTTTGGCGGTCGGCGACTTCAAGCGTAGAATTGAGGACATGAACGCAGTACTCGATGACGCCTTGTCGGGTCAGGAAAAACTGCTCTAACGTTCATAAGCTGCATTCAAGATTTTCAAGTTTGTCCCTGCCGTGTTCGTGACTAGGCCATACATTCTCTGAACCTATGTCTTTTTGGCATATTGGTTGCGGGAGTGCAGAGCTGGAGTGATTGTCTCTTGCAGACGAACCCGATGCTCTTCGGAACGCGACCACCTTGAACCTCAGGGTTCGAGATGCCGGCCTTGACGGCACAGGCGGGGCATCTATCCCAGCGGACCTGCCATGGAGCAGGTCCGCGTCGGGTGCCTCTCGGCAATTCCCCTTCGTCCTCCCACATAGGACCAGTCCATGTTCAAACACCCCGTTTTTTCGCTCACCAGGCTTGGTGCGGCGTGCGCAGCCGTGGCCGCCATCGCTGTGGCCCAACCCGTTTTCGCGCAGGCTCAGGCGCCCGCACCTGCAGCCGCGGCCGAGTCCGCCGCGAACCGTTCGCCGGAACTGACCTTGCAAGCGATGGCGTCGTCGGAGGTCAAGCAGGACACCGTCCGCATCGCTCTGTCCGCCGAAGTCGAAGCGCCGGACCAGCCGGCCGCCGGCCAGAAGCTGACCGCTGCGCTCGAAGACGTGGTCAAGCGCGCGCGCGACACCAAGGACGTGGAAGTGCGCACCAGCAACTTCAACGTCTGGCCCAACATGAACACCAAGGGAAAGATCGCCTCGTGGCGCGGCCAGGGCGAGATCGTGCTGGAATCCAAGGACTTCGCGGCTGCCGCGGCCCTGGCTTCCAAGCTTTCCGACAAGACCGCCATTTCCAACATCAGCTTCTCGCTGTCGGATGCCGCGCGTGAAGCCGAAGAGCGCAAGCTGCTGAAAGAAGCGGCGCAGGCCTTCAAAGACCGCGCATTGGCTGCCGCCAACGCGTTCGGTTTTTCCGGCTACCGCCTGTCCAAGCTGGATCTCGGCGGCTCCGGCGCTCCGGCGCCGATGCCGCGCATGATGGGCGCGGCCATGGCGAAGGGCGGTTCCTTCAGCAGCGCGGACGTCAGCGTTCCCCTTGAAGCAGGGAACGTGACGGTCAGCGTCGCCGTCAACGGGACGATCGTTTTGCAGTAAGACTGAACATGATGGCGCCCAAGGCGACCATCGGCAGGGACAGCCACTGTCCCATGCTCAATCCACCCGCGAGCAGACCCAGGAAGTTATCCGGCTCGCGGGTGAATTCCACCAGGAAG
The DNA here is from genome assembly GCF_002418565.1 of Achromobacter sp. UBA5777. Taxonomy (NCBI): domain Bacteria; kingdom Pseudomonadati; phylum Pseudomonadota; class Betaproteobacteria; order Burkholderiales; family Alcaligenaceae; genus Achromobacter; species Achromobacter sp. UBA5777. The sequence goes on from NZ_DIEJ01000242.1 coordinate 31,783, forward strand.
CGGAACGTTCCATAGCCCATCAGGAACAATCCGCTCACCTGTCCCAGCGGGCGCGGCTTGCTCGAAAACCACCACAGCAACGCAAACAGCACGATGCCTTCAAGGCCCAGCTCATAGAGCTGCGAGGGATGGCGGGGCAGGCCGTCGCCGCTGTCGGGAAACACCATCGCCCACGGCACATCGGTGGGACGGCCCCACAACTCGCCGTTGATGAAGTTGCCCAGCCGGCCAAAACCCAGGCCCAGCGGAATCAGGGGCGCGATGAAATCGCTGATTGCAAAGAACGGTAGGCCCTTCTTGCGCGCAAACAGCAGCATCACCAGGATCACGCCGATCAGGCCGCCGTGGAAAGACATGCCGCCCTGCCACAGATACAGCACTTCAAGCGGATGCGACAGGTAGTAGCCCGGCTTGTAGAACAGCACGTACCCCAGCCGTCCCCCCAGCACCACGCCCAGCACGCTATAGAAGATCAGGTCTTCCAGGTCCCGCACGTTCAGCGATGTGGTGTGCCCGCTCTTGATGCGGTGGCGGCCCAGCAAATACACGAGCGCGAAGCCCGCCAGGTACATCAGCCCATACCAGTGAATGGCGAGCGGCCCGATCTGCAGGGCGATGGGGTCGATTTTTGGATATTCCAGCATGTTCTGCCCGACACAATAAAGTTGAATGATAATAACCGGCGAGCACTGAAGATTCGCATGCAAGCGAGCCAGCTTCCCCGGGTGCGTTCGCCATGTCCGCGCCCCGACGGCCGACAGGAGACACTGACCATGCCGCACAACGAACGTTCCCGCCACATTACCGAAGGCGTCGCGCGCGCACCCAATCGCGCCATGTACTACGCGCTGGGCTACAAAGAAGCAGATTTCCAGAACCCCATGATCGGCGTGGCCAACGGCCATTCGACGATCACGCCCTGTAATAGCGGCCTGCAACGGCTGGCCGACGCTGCCATCGATGCGATCCGCGCGTCACACGCCAATCCCCAGGTGTTCGGCACGCCCACCATTTCCGATGGCATGTCCATGGGCACCGAGGGCATGAAGTACTCTCTGGTGTCGCGCGAGGTAATCGCGGATTGCATCGAAACCGCCGCGCAGGGCCAGTGGATGGACGGCGTCGTCGTTATCGGCGGATGCGACAAGAACATGCCCGGCGGCATGATCGCCTTGGCGCGCACCAACGTGCCGGGCATCTATGTTTACGGCGGCACCATCAAGCCGGGCCGCTACAAGGGCAACGATCTCACCATCGTGTCCGTGTTCGAGGCCGTTGGCGAATACACCATGGGCCGCATGCCCGAAGAAGATTTCAAGCAGATCGAGAAATGCGCGATTCCTGGCTCGGGCTCCTGTGGCGGCATGTACACCGCCAATACGATGAGCTCGGCATTCGAAGCCATGGGCATGAGCCTGCCGTATTCCAGCACGATGGCCAACGAAGACGAGGAAAAGGTCACTTCGGCCGCCGAGTCCGCGCGTGTGCTGGTCGACGCGGTCAAGCGCAACCTGCGCCCGCGCGACATCATCACGCGCGAAGCCATCGAGAACGCGGTGTCCGTCATCATGGCCACGGGCGGCTCCACCAACGCGGTGCTGCATTTCCTGGCCATCGCGCACGCTGCTGAAGTGCCGTGGACCATCGACGACTTTGAACGCATCCGCCGGCGCGTGCCCGTGCTGTGTGATCTGAAGCCGTCCGGCAAGTACGTGGCCACCGACCTGCATCGCGCCGGCGGCATTCCGCAAGTCATGAAGCTTCTGCTCAACGCCGGCCTGCTGCATGGCGATTGCATCACCATCACGGGCAAGACCATCGCGGAAACGCTGGCCGACGTGCCCGACGTGCCGCGTGCGGATCAGGACGTCATCATGCCGATCGATCGCGCGCTCTATCCGCAGGGGCACCTCGCCATCCTGAAGGGAAATCTCTCACCGGAAGGCTGCGTCGCAAAGATCACCGGCCTCAAAAACCCGGTCATTACCGGCCCCGCACGCGTGTTCGATTCCGAAGACGACGCGATGACGGCCATCATGGCGCAGCAGATCCGCGACGGCGACGTCGTCGTCATCCGCTACGAAGGCCCGAAGGGCGGTCCGGGCATGCGTGAGATGCTGGCGCCCACGTCCGCGCTCGTGGGGCAGGGGCTGGGCGAAACCGTGGGGCTCATCACAGACGGCCGCTTTTCCGGCGGCACCTGGGGCATGGTGGTGGGACACGTCGCGCCCGAAGCGTACGTGGGCGGTCCCATCGCCCTCATCCAGGAAGGCGATTCGGTTACCATCGATGCCCATCAGCTGCTGCTGCAGCTCAACATCAGCGACGAAGATATGGCGGCTCGTCGCCAGGCCTGGGTGCAGCCCAAGCCGCGTTATACACGCGGTGTGCTTGCCAAGTTCGGCAAGCTCGCCAGCACCGCCAGCCGTGGGGCAGTAACCGATGCGTTTGAAGATTAGTCTGTTGTTGGCCGCGGCCGGCGCCCTGGGCGCTGGCGCGGTGCATGCGCAAACCACTGGCCTGGATCTGGCCAAGAGCAAAGCCTGCATGGCCTGTCATCAGGTGGAAGCCAAACGGGTCGGGCCGCCCTTGAAGAGCGTGGCGGAACGATACGCGGGGCAGGGCGACGCCATGGTGGATTACCTGGCAGGCAAGATCCGCGGCGGCGGCCGCGGCGCCTGGGGCGCGGTGCCCATGCCCGCGCAGACCCACGTCACGCCCGAAGACGCCCGCGCCTTGGCCGAATGGATCTTGTCGCTGGCGCCGGCAAAGCAGTAGCCTTATTCTCATGCTCCGGCACCAAGCCGGGGGCGCCGGCCGCGCGCAGCGGCCGTCTACAGCAAAGGAATCGTCATGGCAGAACAACCATCACCGGGCAATGAAGTCGCCGTACTTGGCGGCGGTTGCTTCTGGTGCGTCGAAGCAGTGTTTGCCGATCTTCGCGGGGTCAAGAGCGTCTTGCCGGGCTACGCCGGCGGACACGTCGACAATCCCAGCTATGAACAGGTCTGCGGCAAGGACACCGGCCACATCGAAGTCGCGCGCATCGAATTCGATCCGGCCGAACTTTCGTACAGCGATCTGCTGCGCGTTTTTTTCGCCACTCACGATCCCACCACGCCGGGTCGCCAGGGCAACGACATCGGCCCGCAGTACGAATCCGCCATCTTCTGGCAGAACGACTCGCAGCGCGAGCAGGCCGAGACCGTCATCGCAGAGGTCGAGGCGCAGAAAGTCTACGATGCGCCCATCGTGACCAAGCTGCTGGCGCCGGCGCATTTCTGGCAGGCCGAGGACTATCACAGCAATTATTTCGCCTTGCATCCCGAACAAGGCTATTGCCAGTTTGTGATCGCACCCAAGGTCGCCAAATTCCGTAAGCAATTCCAGGATCGCCTGGCTCGCTGAGCGGGGGCGATCGTTTCGCGTGACTGAAGGCCTCGTACGGCGGACAGCGATCCACCGATCAATGCGGGGCCTCTTCTCATGGCGCGCTTTTCCCCGCGTGATGCATTTCACGATGCGGCGCGCGTCAGATCGACGAGCGCACAAAAAAACCCCGCTTTTCAGCGGGGTTTGAACAGTCGATGAAGACGCGCGCCTTGTGCCCGTCTTCAAGCCTTATTCCACGGTCTTCACAACGCCGCGGCGCATCTGGTCCAGCTCGATGGATTCGAACAGGGCCTTGAAGTTGCCCTCACCAAAGCCGTCATTGCCCTTGCGCTGGATGATCTCAAAGAAGATCGGACCGATCTGGTTTTCGGTAAAGATCTGCAGCAGCAGTCCGCCGTCCGGCGCGCCGTCCAGCAGAATGCGGTTCTTTTGCAGGCGATCCACATCTTCGCCGTGGTTAGGCATGCGGCGATCCAGCAGTTCGTAATAGGTCTCCGGCGTATCCAGAAACACGACGCCCGTCTCGCGCAGCGCTTCTACCGTGGCATAGATGTCGTCGGTCGCCATGGCGATGTGCTGGATGCCTTCGCCGCGGTACAGATCCAGGTATTCCTGAATCTGGCCTTTCTCGTCGGTGCCTTCCTCGTTGATGGGAATGCGGATATTGCCGCAAGGCGACGTCATTGCCTTGGACTTCACGCCCGTCACCTTGCCTTCAATGTCGAAGTAGCGCACTTCACGGAAGTTGAACAGGCGCTCGTAGAACTCCGACCACTCGGCCATGCGGCCCTTGTGCACGTTGTGCGTCAGGTGGTCCACCAGCGTCAGGCCCGCGCCGCGCCAGTCGACGTCGGTCTGCGCGTTGGCCGGATCCAGAGGAATGAAGTCCACGTCATAAATGCTGATGTCGCCAATGCCGCCGTGGCCTTCCTTGCCGGCCCAGCGGTCCACCAGATAAATCAGCGAATCGCCAATGCCCTTGATGGCAGGAATATTCAGTTCCATCGGCCCGCTATGGGAATCAAAGCCCCACGCGCCCAGTTCCAGCGCGCGCTTGTAGGCGGCGTTGGCGTCCTGCACCCGAAAGCCAATCGCACAGATCGACGGACCATGCAGGCGAGCAAAACGCTGAGCGAAGGAATCGGGCTCGGCGTTGATCAGGAAGTTCACGCCGCCTTGGCGGTACAGCGTCACGTCCTTGTGGCGATGCTTGGCAATGCCCTTGAAGCCCAGCAGCTCAAACACCTTGCGCAGCGCGGCGGGGTCCGGCGCGGCATATTCAATGAACTCGAACCCGGCGGTGCCCATCGGGTTGTCCCAGGGTTGGAAAGCGCTGCTCATAAGTCTGCTCCCTTGCATGTTTTGTGAGGACGACTTGTTCTTCAAGTCTAGACGCAGATTGTAGGTACGAAGGCCGGGCAGACAATTGCAAATATGGCGCGAAAGCGGATGACTTGAGCAATAATATTGCTCGTTATCGAATTTAAGGGGTTGAAGATGTCCGGAATTGAGCTAGACAGGACAGATCTAAGGATTCTGGCTGAACTGCAGCGCGACGGACGCCTCAGCAATCAGGAGTTGGCAGACCGCGTCTCGCTGTCGCCCAGCCCCTGCCTGCGCCGGGTCCGCCGCCTTGAAGAGCAGGGCTTCATCAAGAAATACGTGGCGCTCATCGACGCCGCCAAGGTAGGCCTCGGGCTGCTCGCGTACGTCAACATCCGCCTGAACAAGCACAGCGGATCCAGTCACGCACCCATGAGCGACTTCGCACGCGACGTCCAGCTCTGGCCGGAAGTCGTCGAGTGCTACGCCATGTCCGGCGACATGGACTATCTGCTCCGCATCCAGGTCGCCGACCTGGCGCACTTCTCGCGCTTCGCCATGGATACTCTCATGCGCCACCCGGCGGTGGTGGACATGCGTTCCTTCTTCGCGCTCCAGCAGATCAAGGAAACGACGGAACTCCGTATATAGGCTCAACGACTGGGGACCGCGTGCGGGCGTCGAAGCCATCCTCGCATCTTCTATATATAGAGGCGGGCCAACACGCTATCTATATAGGTGGCGAAAAAGTCCGCCTCGAGGGTTTTCTGACGACTGCGTCCCCAAAAAGAATCACATTTCTGCAAAATGGGTGTCATGCTGATCGCACACGCGAAATTTCTGTGCTATAGTCTCGCTCCTTCGCTGCTCCAACAGTTTTGAACAGCGAAGCCAAGCAGGTGCAACAGGTCAGAGGGTTTCCCGGCCTGCCGCAACGGCGGTCAGAAATGAAGCCAAGCGGTTATTGCAAAGATCGGCGCAAATCAGGCAGAAGCCAGTTGCAAGATCTGCAAAAATTGTGCTATAGTCTTGGGCTTGGCTGGTGATGACGAATCAGGGTTTGCCCGGATCGATGTTTCAGCCACCTGTGCAGTAACCAGCCTTCGGGTTTCCCGAAGCCGCTTGTAAGTTAAGCGGGGTTGCAAGATGCAGTGCAAATCAGGCAGAAGCCAGTTGCACAATCTGCAAAAGCTGTGTTATAGTAGAGGGCTTGGCGGTTGCCGAAAAATTAGGGTTTACCCTGACGTTTCGATAGTCGCTAAGCGCTGAGAAATCAGCGCCTCGACTTGAAGTTAAGTAGTACAGAATTTAGCAGTACAGAATTAGTAAGACCGCTCTTTAACAACTAAACAACCGATAAGTGTGGGCGCTTGATGCGAGTGCAGCGGTTTGGGTT